>NZ_MUYZ01000309.1:0-7970 GCF_003013775.1 Micromonospora sp. MH33 | reverse complement strand
GGGCCGCCCGACTCTCCCGCCCGCCCGCCGGAGCCGGCGGCGCCCCGCCCGCGCCCGGCCGGCCCGCACGCGCCGGAGCCGGCGTGATCCGCGTCCTGCTGGTCGACGACCAGCACCTCATCCGCGCCGGCCTGCGCATGCTCTGCGACGCCCAGCCCGACCTGGAGGTGGTCGGCGAGGCCGACAACGGCCGGGAGGCGATCGCCCTCGCCGCGCGGCTGCTGCCCGACGTGGTCGTCATGGACCTGCGGATGCCCGGCGTCGACGGCATCACGGCGACCAGCCGGATCCTCGCCGAGCGCCCCGCCACCCGGGTGCTGGTGCTCACCACGTTCGGCGACGACGACCACCTCTACCCCGCGCTGACCGCCGGCGCCTGCGGGTTCCTGCTCAAGGACGCACCCCCCGCCGACCTGCTCGACGGCGTACGCCGGGCGGCCGCCGGGGACAGCCCGTTCAGCCCGGAGGTGCTGCGGCGGCTGGTCCAGCGGGCGGTGCACGCGCGCGCCGGGACGCCCCGACCGGTGCACGGCCTCACCACACGCGAGCGGGACGTGCTGGACCTGGTGGCCGAGGGCCTCTCCAACACCGAGATCGCCGACCGGCTGCACATCGGCGTCACCACGGTCAAGACCCACATCACCAGCCTGATGACCAAGACCAACAGCCCGAACCGGGTACGCCTGGCCCTGTGGGCCCGCGGCGCCTGAGCGCCGGCCGGCCTCACTCCTCGATCGCGCCGCCCACCGCGCGCAGGTGCTCCCGGAACGTCAGCCCCGGGTTCTCGGCCCGACCCGCCAGGTACGCCCCGAACCCGACCTGCGCCCGCAGCGGCTCACCGGCCCGGATCCGGTCGGCCTGCCGCCGCTCGGTGTCCCGGATGGACTCCGCCAGGTCGAACAGCCCGCCGACCCGGCCGGCCGGCACGAAGAGCACCCCGTCCTCGTCGGCCAGGGCCACGTCGCCGGGATCGACCGTGCACGACCCGACCCGCGCCGACGCCAGGGCCTCGGCCGGCCGCGGGTCCAGCCGCTGCGGCCCGGTGGGGGTCGCGCCCAGGCTGAACACCGGCAGCCCGACCGACCGGATGTCGTCGGTGTCCCGGTGCAGGCCCCACACCACGACGCCGGCCAGGCCGGCGGCCCGCGCCTCCAACACCACCAGGTCGCCGACGCACGCCTCGTCGGTACGCCCGTCGTTGTCCACCACCAGCACGTCGCCGGGGGCGGCCCGGTCGATCGCCTCCAGGAAGATGTCGACGCTGCCGACGTGCCGGGCCGGCAGCACCCGGCCGGCCAGCCGCCCGCCGGCCAGCACCGGCCGTACGCCGGCCGGGGCGCAGCGTACCGGGACGGCGGCCCGCAGGCAGGCGTCGGCGACGTGGGCGGTGGTCAGGGCGGCGAACCGCCGGGACAGCTCTGCGCGGTCGATGCTCATGGGCCCGACGCTAGCCAGCCGGCCCGGCCGTGGGAGGGGCCAGTTCCCGGCTCGTGGCTCCGGTTCGTCGCCCGCTCACCAGGGGCGCCGGACCTCGGTACGGATCAGGTGGGGCGGGGCGTGCGCGTCGGCGGGCGGAACGGTTCCGGGCGGGCTCGGGCGCGCCGGGCCATCCGGCTCGACCGCCGGGCGCGCGGGGTGTGCCGGGCCAGCCGGGGCAGGTGCGCCCGCAGCGGCGCATCACCCGGACGGCCTGGCCGAGGCGGGCCACCGCGTCGGCCAGGACCGGCGGGATCGGTTCGCCGTACTGGAGGGCGGTGGCGGAGCGGCGGGCCACCGAGCGGGCGTACAGGATCACCCGCTCCAGGTGCGCCGCGGCGCCTGCGTACCGGTGGAACTGGGCGCGCCGGCGCCAGCGGACCGGCGCGAGGGTGACCACCTCCTCGGCCCCGCTGAGCGCCTCGTTGAGCCGTCCCACGTCGGCGTCGAGCCCGCGCATCCGCTCCAGGGACCGGACCGCCGCGTCGGCGTCCTGGGTGGTCAGCGCCCGGGCGACGGCGTCCAGCTCGGTGGTGAGCGTGCTGACGATCGGCTCGGTCGCCCGGTCCAGCACCCGCAGCGGGTTGACCGGCAGCAGCAGCGCCACCACGAAGAGGCCGACCAGGCCGCCGACCAGCGCGTCGAAGATCCGGGGCAGCTCCAGGCCGGGCTCGACCGGGGCGAGGGTGGCGATCAGCACGGCCGTACCGCCGGCCTGGCCGACCAGGGCGCCGCCACGCCCGGCGACCAGCAGCGCGGTCGCGATGGCCAGCGTGACCACCAGGCCGGTCTGCCAGGACCCGGAGCCGAGCAGGTCGCGCAGCACGTCGCCGACCACGATGCCGAGTCCCACCCCGACCAGCAGTTCGAAGGTGCGCCGGGCCCGCTGGCCGATGGCGGTGGCGATGGTGCCGACCGCGGCGGCCGGCGCGAAGACGTGCGCGCCGGACCCGAGCAGGCGCTGGGCGAGCAGCGCGGCGAGCGCGGCGGCGAGCCCGGCCTGGACGGCGATCACCACGGTGACCTCCAGTTGGCGCAGCCGCAGCCGGCCGGCCATACTCCCCTCGGCGCGGGCGTGGGCCAGCGCCTGCCCGGTCCGCTCGGCGGCCCGGTCCAGGGGCGAGCGGACGGTGTCGGGGCGGTCGTCGGCCATGGCGGCGGTTACCCGGTGCGGCGCGGGTGAATCGTCCGGGTTGCGGCGCGCGTGCTCCGCCGGCCGGTTCTGGGCGGCGTCAGCCGGCCCAGCGGCCGGCCAGCACCGCGACGCCGTCGCCGTCCAGTTCAGGCAGGACCACCCGACGACCGGTCAGCGTCAGCAGCATCGCCTCGCCGGTGCCCCGCACCACCGGCCCGGTCCCGGACGCCCAGCCCAGGTCGGTGGCCTCGAACCGCAGCCCGGCCACCCGGCGCCGGTCGACGAAGCCGACCGCCCGGCCGCCGGCCAGGAAGTCCAGCGAGGTGCGCACCCGGTCGGGGTCCAGGTCGGCGGGGAGGCCGAGCGGCCGGCGGATGTCGAGCCCGTGCACCTGGAGGTCGGTGAGCTGGCCGAAGTATCCGACCACCGGCGGCCGGAACCGGTGCTCCGCGTGCTCGCGCAGGGCGGCGGCCAGCTCGGCGGCGGGTCTCCGGGCCACCTGCTGGGCCAGCCGCGCGTTGGCCACGTGCAGCCGGAAACCGGCGCGCAGCACCATCGGCAGGAGCGTCCACGGTGATCCGACAAGCGGCGACACCAGGTGCCCGGCGACCTCCCGCACCGTCCACGAGCCGCAGAGGCTCGGGGTGTCCAGCTGCGCCGGAGTGAGCGAGTCGATCAGGTCGGCCGTCCGGCGCCGCTCGGCGGCGATCATCGGCAGCAGATCATTTTCCACCGCGCCATTCTGGCCGTCGGCCGCCACCCGCCGGCGCCCAGGGCCGGGTCAGCGTCGGAAGGTGCGGTCGAGCAGGTCGAACAGGGCGGCCCAGTGCCGCTCGGTGGCCCGCTCGTCGTACATCGGGGTGTCCGCCTGGGTGTAGCCGTGGCGGGCACCGGCGTAGACCTCCGAGCGGTAGGTGACGCCGGCCGCGTCCAGCGCCTTGTCCAGGGTGGCGATCTGCTCGGTGGTCATCGACGGGTCGTGGTCGGCGTGGCCGAAGTACAGCTCGCCGGTCACCGCGCCGACCCCCAGGTGCGGGCTGTTCGGGGCGTCGGTGACCAGCCGCCCGGCGTGGAAGGTGGCCGCCGCGGCGATCCGGTCCGGGTGCGCCTCGATGGCCCGCAGCGCGTTGGTGCCGCCCATGCAGTAGCCGACGGCGGCCACCGGGCCGGGCGCGACGCCCGGCTGCGCGGCGAGGAAGTCCAGGTAGGCGGCGGTGTCCCGGGCGACCACGTCGGGGGTCAGCGCGCCGATCATCGGGGAGACCTTCTCGAACAGCGCCCCACGGAGGGTCTCGTCGCCGAGGCCGGAGAGGTCGACCAGCGGGGCCCGGCCGAAGCGGTGGAACAGGTTCGGCACCAGCACGACGTACCCGCGGGCGGCGATGGTTTCGGCCATCTCGGCCAGCCGCGGGCGCAACCCGAACGCGTCCATGAACATCAGGACGGCGGGGAAGGGGCCGTCGCCGTCGGGCCGGACGAGGAAGGAGTCCGCCACCCCGTCGCCGGTCGGCACGTCCACGGTCGTCGTCTGCACGCTACGAACCTCCCTGAGCTGTGCGTTCCGCCGTGCACGCTACCCCCGGCCCGGGAGACCGGCACGGCGAGCCCTTCCGGCCGGCCCGACGACCGGGCATCCTGGGTGGATGGGAGAGGTGCGACCGATGCCCAGCTTCGGGGACCTGTTCACCGACCTGCGCGGCGAGGACCGGACGCTGCGGGTCAGCTACCACCCCGACCGGGGCGCCGTGGTGCTGTCGCTGTGGAACGGCACGCTGTGCCGCGGCTCGTTCCGGATGCCCGCCGACGACGTGGACCGGCTCCTCGCGCTGCTCACCGCTGTCCGGATCGCCGCCGGCGGGGCGACGCGGCCGGTCCCGGCACGGCCGCCGACGAGAGCGAGGGCGCGGCCGGGTCCCCGGTCCCGGAACCGTCCGTCGAACGCACCGGCGACGTCTCCGGGACCGTCCGCCGCGTCGCCCTGCCAACGCCCCGGGTCGCCTGAAAACTGAAACCGGACGAAGGGGCAGCTTTTTCTTCTTCCGCGCACTACCGTCTCTGGTAGGACTTCGGAAGGGAGGGACGATGCTTCCCGTCTCACCACACGTCATTGGCCACCGCCGCCCCGCCGCGCACGCCGCGCTCGGGATGGCCCTCCTGGTCGCCGGCCTGGCCGTCCCGGCCACCCCCGCCTCGGCCGCCGGCCCGACCACCGGCACCACGGTCACGCTCGCCGCCGCCAGCCAGCCGACTCTGCGGCAGGGCTCCCGGGGTGCGGCCGTCAGCCAGCTTCAGACGCGGCTCACCGCCCTGCGCTACGACGTGGGCGGGGTCGACGGCATCTTCGGGCCGTCGACGCACCACGCGGTCGTCGCCTTCCAGAAGGTCAACGGCCTGGTCCGGGACGGCATCGTCGGGCCGCGCACCTGGGCGGCGCTCGATCATCCGGTCGTCCCGAAGCCGAAATACACCCACCCCGGCTACTCAGTGGAGGCCAACCTCACCCGGCAGGTGCTCTACCTGGCCAAGGGCGGGTCGGTGGTGCGCATCCTGGACGCCTCCAGCGGCAAGGCCAGCACCCCCACGCCGACCGGCAACTGGACGGTGCAACGGCGCATCGACGGCTGGCGGCAGAGCGACCTCGGCCTGCTGTGGCGGCCGAACTACTTCTACCGCGGCTACGCGGTGCACGGCGCCACCTCCGTGCCCACCTACCCGGCCAGCCACGGCTGCGTCCGGGTGCCGGTCCCGGCGATGAACCGGCTCTGGACCACCATCCGCATCGGCACCCCGGTGCACATCTACCGCTGACGGCGGTCGGACAGCGGCTCCCCGGGGCGGGCCGGCGGGTCGTTTGCGGCGGCGGAGTGCGGGAACACGCCTTCCTCCAGCCGAGAGGGAGGCGCCGAGGTGGACCAGGACGAGTTCATCGGCTCGGTGGCGAAACGCTGCGGGATGTCGTCGGAGCAGGCGGCGGCCGTCACGCGGGCCACGTTGACCACACTGGCGGAGCGGATCGACGGCGGGGAGGTCCGGGATCTGGCCGGCCGGCTCCCCGAGGCGCTGCGGGCGTACGCGTTCGGCGGCAGCGAGACCGGCGAGCGGTTCGGGCTCGACGTCTTCGTGGAGCGGGTCAGCGGGCGCGCCGACATCGACGTGGACCGGGCCAAGGACGGCGTGACGGCCGTCTTCGACGTGCTCCGGGACGCCGTCGACCCGGCCGGCTACGCGGACGTCGTGGCCCAACTCCCGGCGGAGTACGGCGAGGTGGCCGACCAGACCGCACCCTTCGTCCAGCGCAGCCAGTGACGGGCGGCGGGCGATGAGCGTGGGCGACGAGGAGCCGCTGCGCCGGCCGCCGGAGGCCGACGCGCAGGAGCAGCGACAGGACGAGACGGTGGTCGGCCCGCCGGACACGATCTCGGCCGCGGTGCCCGAGGCGACCGAGGCGGACCTGGCCGAGCAGGGCGTGCTGATCCCACCCAGCGACAGCACCAGGCTGCCCGACGCGGTGCGCGACGACCTCACGCCGGCCGACGCGGTGGAGCAGAACCAGGAGATCCCGACCCCGGACGAGGACCGCCGGGACTGACCGCTCAGCGGTCCGGGCTGTCCGCAGCGGCCATCACGCGCAGCGCGTTCGGGTCCAGGCCGATGCGCACCGGCGTCTGCCCGTAGGGTTCGCCGTCGACCTCGATCCGCGCCGGCCGGTCGGTCTCCAGCCAGAGCTGGCGGACGGCCAGGAACGGTTTCTCACCCAGGGTGCGGCGGTGGCCGGCCGCCGCGTTGCGCGCCGTCTCGCGCAGCAGGCCGCGCCGGCTCGGCCCGCCGACCGGGTACGCGACCAGCAGCCGGTCGTCGGCGTTGGCGTCCGCGGTGATCGGGCGGCCGGCGTGGAAACCGCCGTTGGCCACGTACACCTGGTGGGTGTCGAAGCCGTGCTCCCGCCCCTCGGCGCGCACCGTGACCCGTAGCGGCCGGTGCCGGGCCAGCAGCCCCAGCGCGGTCAGCGGGTACGCGAGCCGGCCGACAACCCGCTTCAGCCGCGGCGGCGCGGTCAGCATGATGTCCGCCGACAGCCCGATCCCGACGTGGTTGGTGAACCGGGTGTCGCCGATCAGCCCCAGGTCGACGTCGATCACCTTGCCGTCGGTGAGCAGGCCGACGGCGGCGTCGAGGTCGAGCGGGACGCCGACGGTGCGGGCGAAGTTGTTGGTGGTGCCCAGCGGCAGCAGGCCCAGCGCCATGTCCCGGTGGGCGAGCAGCCGGGCGGCCGCGCCGATGGTCCCGTCGCCGCCGCCGGCGACCAGCAGGTCCGGCCCGAGGCCGGCGGCCTCGGCGAGCACCCGGTCCAGCTCACCGGGCCGGTCGACCGGGTACGCGCCGAGCAGCATGAAGCCGGCCGCGCGCAGTCGGGAGTGGACGGTCTCGTAGAGCCGGCGGCCCCGGCGGGAGTGGGCGTTGACGACCAGCGCCGCCCGCCGCCCGCCCCGGATGGCCGCCCCCAGCTCCTGCTTGGTCCGCACGGTTCCCGACCCTATCCGCCGACCCGCCCCGGCGACGGCAGCCGGCGGGTCACGACGTAGGGAAACACCCGATTACCGGCGGTCACCGCCGCCCTAGCGTCGACCGCATGGCACGTCATGCGCTTCCGCCGCCCCGGACCGGCACCCGACCCCGGACCGCCCGCGCCGCCCGACTCGGGCTGCCGCCCCTGCTCCTGCTGGCCCTGCTCGGGCCGGCCGCCTGCGACGGCGCGGGTGACACCCCGACCGCGGGACCGGCGGGAGTGGACGCCGACGCCGGGGACGACACCACCGGCGGGGACGCCGCCGCCGACCCGGCGAACAGCGTCCGACCGCCGTGCCCGTTCACCGCGGCCCAGGTGTCCGACCTGCTCGGACAGCCGATGCGCGACGAGGGCAACTGCGTGTTCGGCGACGGCAAGGGGGTGGCCAGCCTGACCGTCACCACGGCCTCCGCGACGGCCGGCCGGGTGACCTACGACTACGAGCACGAGCAGGCCGGCGAGCGGTACGGGCGGGTGGTCGACCTCGACCGGGGCGACCAGTCGTACCTGGCCGCCAAGGACGTCGTGGGTGAGGCCGTGCTGATCAGCGGCAAGGGGGCGTACACCCTGACCCTGAGCAGCATCGGCACCGACGTGGCCGGCTACGAGCGGACGCTGCGCCGCCTGCTCGATGCGATCCCGGCGTGAGGGGACTCCTGGTGCGTACCCGTGTCCTCCCGACGCTGGCCCTCGCGGCAGCCCTCCTCGCGCTGCCCACCGGTTGCGGCCGCGCCGACGACCCGCCGGCCGCCGCCGCGCCGCCGACCGGCGCGGTGCCGGCGGAGCCCGAGC
>NZ_MUYZ01000308.1:0-8058 GCF_003013775.1 Micromonospora sp. MH33 | reverse complement strand
CCCGCCCGGCGGCGCACGCCGCCCCCGAACCGCCGGAGCAGCCCGCCCTCGAACCGACGCCGGCCACCCGGACCCGGGTGCCCCACCAGGTGGGCGACCGGCTCCCGGCGCTCCGGTCCACCCCGGAGCCGGAGCCGGCCGAGCCCGAGAGCCCGGTCGAGCGCCCCGCCCGGCGGACGGCCGAACCGGCCCGGCCGAACGGACGCGAGATGGCCACAGCGCCCACCCGCGAGGTGATCCCGCCGCCCGCGCGCGAGGTGGCCCCGCCCCGCCAGCGGTCCCCGGAGCGCAGCGGCAAGCCCACGAAGCCGGTCCGGGTCCGGGCCCCGAAGATCAAGTTCGGCGACCGGGACCCCTCGGTCGAACTGGCCATCACCGAGATCGCCGGCCACCTCACCTTCACCCCCAACACGGTCACCGCCTGGTACTGGCTGCCCGAGGTGCGCTGGGCGTTCCGCCCTGACGCCGAGCGCGAGGCGCTGCTCTCCGCGATCTCCGAGCAGTACGCCGGCCTGGCCGGCTTCCGGCTGCACCTGCGCCGCACCACCCGGCCGTTCCCGGCCGACGAGTGGGCCCGCACCATCGACGCGCACACCGCCGCCCCGCTGCCGGACGTGCCCGGCACCACCGGCTGGGCCGACCACCTGGTCGCGGCGCAGCGGCACCTGATGGCGGTCAACCACGCCGAGGGGCAGACCTACCTGGGCGTCCCCTTCGCCCGCCGGTCACTCGGGGACTCGCTCACCGAACGGCTGCTGCGCACCTTCGGCCGGGGCACCGCCGACGGCGAGCGGCGCCGGCTCGGTCGCACCGTCGAGCAGTTCGACGAGGTGCTCGGCGCGTTCGGCATGCGTGGCCGCCGGGTCACGGCGCAGGAACTGGAGTGGCTCCTCTACCGCTCGGTGGCGCTCTGCATGTCGCCGCCCGGCGTGCTCTCCCCCATCACCAACGGCCGGTGGGAGCGCGGTGACCTGCTGGCCCTCACCGAACAGGTCGAGCGCTACCGCACCCCCTACGGCTCCACGGTCAAGCTGGTCAACCGGATGACCGGCGAGGAGCGGCACGTGGCCGTGCTCGCGGTCGGCCGGATGGAGCCGCTGGAGATCCCCGAGCGGCACGAGCCCTGGCTGCACTTCCACGAGCGGCTGCCGTGGCCCATGGAGCTCTCCACCCGGGTCGACATCCTCGGCCCCGGCGACTCCTTCCGGAACCTCGAACACCGGCTCCGGATGATCCGCTCCCAGCAGCTCGACTACGCCGAGCACGGCATCGACGCCCCTCCCGAGCTGGAGCGGCTGGCCAAGCGGGCACTGGTGATCGGTGACGAGATGACCACCGGCCTGCCGGTGGACTCGGCCCGCGCGCACGGCTGGCACCGGATCGCGGTCGGCGGCCGGACCCGCGAGGAGTGCCTGGAACGGGCCCGGCGGCTCATCCAGCTCTACTCACGCGAGCTGCGCATCTCGCTCCAGCACCCGAAGAACCAGGACTGGCTGGCCCGCGAGTTCATTCCCGGCGAGCCGATCGCCAACACCGGCTACGTCCGGCGGATGCCGGTCAACCTGCTCGCCGCCGCGCTGCCCCAGGCCGCCTCCACGGTCGGCGACCGGCGCGGCGACCTGATCGGCCGGACCGCCGGCACCTGCCGCCGCCCGGTCTTCCTCGACCTGCACTTCCCCATGGAGGTACGCGAGCGCTCCGGCCTCGCCGTCTTCGTCGCCGAGCCCGGCGGTGGCAAGTCCACCCTGCTCGGCGCGCTCGGCTACCTGGCCGCCCGGCGGGGCGTGCAGGTGACCCTGCTCGACCCGTCCGGCCCGCTGGCCCGGCTCTGCGCCATGCCCGAGCTGGCGCCGTACTCGCGGGTGCTCAACCTGACCGGCTCGGAGCAGGGCACCCTGGCCCCGTACGCGCTGATCCCGACGCCGCTGCGCAGCGAGTTCGGCGCCGGTGCGGCGGGCGACCGCGAGTTCGAGATCGCGATCTCCAACGCCCGCGCCGAGCGCCGGATGCTGGTGCAGGACATCTGCATGATGCTGGTGCCGCCGCAGGTGGCCCGGGAGGCGTCCACCGCCACCCTGTTCCGGCACGCCGTACGTCAGGTGCCGGCCGAGGAGACCTCCACCCTGGACGACGTGGTCGCCTGCCTCCAGGGGCTGGACGACGACGCCGGCCGGGAGCTGGCCAATCTCCTCCTCGACACCGCCGAGATGCCGCTGGCCATGCTCTTCTTCGGCCGGCCGCCGGAGGGGCTGCTCGGCGCCGACGCGGCACTCACCGTGATCACCATGGCCGGGCTCCGGCTGCCCGACCTCAAGATCGAGCGCGAGTACTGGTCGGCCGAGGAGGCGCTGGCCCTGCCGATGCTGCACACCGCGCACCGGCTGGCCGTGCGCCGCTGCTACGGCGGCTCGATGTCCTCCCGGAAGCTGGTCGGCCTGGACGAGGCGCACTTCATGGAGGGCTGGCGCTCCGGCCGGTCGTTCCTGGTCCGCCTCGCCCGCGACTCCCGCAAGTGGAACCTGGCCGCGCTGGTCGCCTCGCAGAACCCGAAGGACATCCTCGGTCTCGACGTGCAGAACCTGGTCTCCACCGTCTTCGTCGGCCGGATCGCCGAGGACAGCGAGATCGCCTCCGAGGCGCTGCGGCTGCTCCGGGTGCCGGTCAACGACGGCTACGAGGCCACCCTCGCCTCGCTGTCCCAGGCCGACAGCGGCTCCGCCGCCCGGCTCGGCTTCCGCGAGTTCGTCATGCGCGACGTCGACGGACGCGTGCAGAAGGTTCGGGTCGACGTGTCGTACGTTGACGGGCTGCTGGAGCACCTGGACACCACCCCCGCCGCGGTCGCCCAGGCCGCCGGCCAGTTGCCGACCGTCCTGGCTGATCTGGAGGCGTGACATGGCGAGGGCCCGGGCACGGATCGCGGCGCTCCTCCTCGCGCTCGGCGTACTGGCCGGGGCCACCATCTCCTGGCCGCTGGTCGGGGCGACACCCGCGTACGCCGCCGTGCCGGCCGCCCAGGCCCGGGCCGAGTTGTGCAGCACCAAGGAGTGGCAGGCCGACTTCCGCGCCTGCGTGGCCAAGCTCAAGGCGGTCAGCGAGGACCAGGTCGAGTGCCGGAACGCGCCGGTGCCCGGCGCGCCGGACTCCGGCCTGGCCGGCTGGTTCGCCTCCCGCCCCGACTCCGCCAAGCAGCCCGGGCCCAAGGGCCTCTACAGCGACTACGGCTACGCCGGATACAGCTACACGACGTACGACGTCGACGGCGGCTGCGCCTCCTCGGTGCTGCATCCGGACTACCGGTTCACCACCATGGTGGCGAACGGCGAGTTCATGTTCGCCAACGCGATCATCGGGGCGTCCAACGCGCTGCGCGAACGCGCCTGGGACCCGCGCACGATGTGGCGCTGGGCGGACCCGCTGGTGGAGCAGGCCACCAAGGCCGTCTACCAGAAGGTGTTCAGCGTCTTCGGAATCATCACGATCTGCGTGGTCGGCCTCTACCTGCTCTGGCGGTCACGCCAGTCGGACATGAGCAACGCCATGACCACGGCCGGCTGGGCGATCCTGGTCATGGTGGCGGTGACCGCCCTGGCCGCCTGGCCGGTGAAGTCCGCGAACATCGCCGACAACACCCTGATCACCACCCTCGGCGTGGTGCACGACGCCGTCGGTCCGGCGTCCAGGGACACGCCGCCCGGCCAGTGCGACGACCCGAACCCCGCGGCGTGCAAGGACCACCGTCCCCCGGCCGTGCGCGCCAGCGACACCGCGACCGAGACGATGCTCTACCGGAACTGGCTGCGCGGCGTGCTGGGCTCGGCCGACAGCGAGACCGCCAAGAAGTACGGGCTGGCGCTCTACGACGCCAAGTCACTGACCTGGGACGAAGCGGAGTCGATCCGCTCGAACCCCGCCACTCGCGAGGTGGTCATAAAGGCCAAGCAGCAGCAGTGGGCGAAGGTCGCCGAACAGATCAAGTCGGAGGACCCGGAGGCGTACGAGTACCTCCAGGGCGTTCGGGACATGGACCGGATCGGCGCGGGCTTCATCGCGGTGCTGGCCTCGCTGCTCTTCGCGATGTTCGACCTGACCGCCTCGCTGCTGGTGCTGCTCGGCTTCCTGATCTTCCGCTGGGCCGTGATCGCCGCGCCGATCCTGGGCACGGTCGGGCTGATGCGCCCGGCCAGCGCCGGCCTGCGGCGGCTGGCGAACGCGGTGGTCGCCGCGGTGTTCAACATCGCCATCTTCGGCACCGGCGCGGCCATCTACCTGTTCGCGGTGGACCTGATCATGAACACCCCCACCCTGCCCGGCTGGCTCCAGGTGGTCCTGGTCTGGCTCTGCGGCGTGGTGGGCTGGCTGCTGCTCCGCCCGTACCGGCGGATCACCCAGCTCGGCGGCAAGGACAGCAGCGAGGCGGTCAGCTCGGCCGGCTCCTGGCACCGGCGGTTCTTCCGGGACATGCGGGTCGCGGCCCGCCTCGACGTGTCCGAGCCGGGCGGCACGGCCGAGCCCGCGATGGGGCGGCGGCGCGGCGTCCCGGCCGACCAGCGCAGCCTCCGGCCGGAGGCCCGGCACGAGGATCCGGCGCACACCGTCACGGCGGTCGAACGGGAACGGCCGGACGGGCGGGAGCGCCCCGAGCAGGCGCCGGCGACCGAGTCCGGGTCCGGGCACCGCGGCACTGCGCCCCGCCGCCAGCCGGCGGGTTGGTCCGGACCCGACGTGCCCGAGGAAGCACCTGCCTTCGCCGTCTACCGGCCGGACTCGGCCGACCGCGCTCCGGCGCCGAAGCCGGCGCCGCGGGTTCGCACCGAGGCGCGGTGAGACCGGTGCGGCGGGCACTCGAATTCCTGGTCACCCGGTTAGTGCGGTCCCGGCTCGGCGTCGCCCTGGTGATCGCCGTCCTGATCTTCGGTGTGATCGGCGCGGCCCGGCTGGTCTCCGGCCCGGTGGACTCGACCACCGGCCTGAGCACCCGCCCGAGCCAGCCGATCAGCACGGTGGACCCGCACGCCGGTGACGACGGGGTGCTGTCGAGCCCGCCGGCGGCGGTCTCCCCGAAGACCCGGGTGGGCGAGGCCACCCCCGAGCAGACCGCGAGCCGGTTCACGACGGCCTGGCTCACCGGCCCGGGCAGCAGCGGCGACGCCTGGCAGGCCCGGCTGCGGCCGCTCTCCACGCCCGCGCTCATCGAGAAGATGACCGGCGCCGACCCGGAGAGCGTGCCCGCCCGCCGGACGGCCGGCGCGGTGACCCTCCGGCCGCGGACCGAGTCCTTCGTGGAGGCCCTGGTCCCGCTCGACAACGGCCGCCTCCGGCTCGAACTGGTGGCCCCGGACGGTCTCTGGCTGGTGGACGCGGTCGACTGGGAGCGGCAGTGAGCGCGGCGTCCGGCGTCACCGCGCCGGTCCGCCGCAAGCTGCGGGTCGGGGTGCTGGTCACCGCGATCACCACGGTGCTCACCCTGCTGTGCTGCGTCGGCGGGGCGGGCGCGTTCCTCCTCACCGAACTCGGCGGCGACCAGAAGGACGGCGTGCTCGCCGGTCTGAACTGTGACCCGGCCTACCAGGTCAACCTCACCGGGGACATGCCGCGCTTCACCGAGTACGGCGAGGGCCAGCTCCGCAACGCCGCCGTCATCATCAAGGTCGGCCAGGACATGAAGGTGCCCGCCCGCGGCTGGGTGATCGCGCTGGCCACCGCGATGCAGGAGTCCGCACTGCGCAACCTCGCCAACAGCACCATTCCGGCGTCGCTGGCCCTGCCGCACGAGGGCGTCGGCGCCGACCACGACTCGCTGGGCCTGTTCCAGCAGCGGCCCGGCTGGGGCAGCGTCGAGCAGCGGATGACGCCCTCCTACGCGGCCCGGAAGTTCTACGAGAAAATGATCAAGGTGCGGAACTGGCAGCAGCGGCCGCTGACCGTGGTGGCGCAGCGGGTGCAGGTCAGCGCCTTCCCGGACGCCTACGCCAAGCACGAGGACCTGGCCGGCCGGATCGTGGACGCGCTCGCCGGCGGGGCCGCGAGGACCGTCGAGATCGCCGGCAAGGCGGTCTGCGACGCCGCCGCCGGCGCCCGGATCGCCGCCTCCGGCTGGACCGCGCCACTGCCCGGCGGGGTGGTCTCCGGTTTCCGCACCTCGGAGCGCCCCAGCCACAACGGGGTCGACCTCGCCGCGGACAAGCGCACCCCGATCCACGCCGCCTCGGCGGGCCGGGTGCTGGTGGCCCGCTGCGACCCCGACCGCTCCGGGCGGCGGGACTGCGACCGGGACGGCTGGCCGGGCAAGGGTGGTTGCGGCTGGTTCGTCGACGTCCTGCACGCCGGCGGCTACATCACCCGCTACTGCCACATGATCGAGCGGCCCCGGGTGACGCCCGGCCAGCTCGTGGAGGCGGGCGAGGTGATCGGCCTCTCCGGCACGAGCGGCAACTCCTCCGGCCCGCACCTGCACTTCGAGGTGCACATCGACAGCGACCGGTCCAGCCGGGGTGCGATCAACCCGGTGCCGTTCATGCGCGAGCGGGGCGCCCCGGTGGACGGGACCGCGTGAGGCGCACCGGCACATGAGCAACCCGCTGCCCGACCCCTTCGCGGACCGGCCCGACTGGGCCCCCCTGCCGCCCCGCCCCGTCGAGATCGTCCCCGCCACCGGCCGGATCGAACTGCGGGGCCGCCGCGTGCTGGTCGGCCTGCCCGGCCTCGGCTGGCGTGGTGACCTGCGCGCCGACGAACGGGTGGTGCAGGGCAGCCGGACCTACGTGCCGGTCATCCCGGAGCACGAGTGGTACCGCGCCGAGTCCGAGCAGGTGGAGGTCTTCGCGCCGCTGGTGCCGGTGGAGCGGGTCTGGGTGGAGACGGTGGGCGAGCGGCGGTCGAGCGCGGGTCCGCCCGAGCCGGGCATCCGGCTGGTCTCGCTCGACGCGCCCAGCCGGCGCCCGCCCACGCCGGTCTTCGAGGCCGACTCGGTCACCGGTCGGCGGGTGGTGCACGTGACCGGGGCGACCGAGCAGCGCGACCTCCGCGCGGTCACCGAGTCCTACTCCGGCGCGGACGGGGACATCTGCGTCCGGGTGGCCCCGGAACTGGAGTGGTACCGCTGGGCCTGGCGCGGCCAGGCGCCGACCACCATGGAGGTAGCCGTCCACCTGCTCTGGCTGGAGTGATCGGCAATCAGCCGATCTTGCTGCCGCCACACACTCGCCAGCCGTCCGTATTGACGACGTGGAAACGCCAGACCTCCCGCCGGCTGCTCCGCGGCTGGCCGTTCGACGAGCTTGAGATGGCCAGCGTCGTTGTCACCGACTCACCCTCCCCGTCCTTTGCGCGGGCGAGGGGACCCCAGCTCACCTTGACGACAACGTTGAAGTTGGCCTCTCTCTGTTCCAGCTCGGTCCGGAGAGCGCGGACCGCATCGAGGTCGGCCCCGGACGCGCAGGTGAACTCCTTCGCCTTGGTGTCGTTGCGGTCCACCAGGAAGGTCTGGATGTAGTTGGCCACCACGACATCGGGGGCGCTGCGGTCGGGAGCGGTTGCGCGGTCGTACAGCACGAAGCCGACGACCGCGCCGCCGGCGCAGAGCAGCGCCAGCACCCCGGCGACCACGGCGAGAACGGTGCGCAGCCGCCGCTTCGGGCGTACCGGCGCCGGAGCGGGCGCGGGCGGCGCCAACGGCTCGGGCGGGGTCCGCTGCGCCGGTACGCGGGAGACCTGGGAACCGGCGGGGGGCTGCACTGATTCCACCTCCTGAGGCTATCGGCTGCGCGCCGCGTACCCAATGCCTCAGAACTGGCGGATCGTGGCGAACCGCCGGGCGGGCGGCGACCCCTTCGACGCGGGGCGGGCGGCGTCCGGCGGGTGAGGCTGTTCACCGCTGAGCCGGGCACCGCGCCGACCGACATCCCGGAGGACGGCCCCGGGCTGGGATACCGTCACCACTGGGGAGGAGATGTCGGCCTCGGGAAGAGAGGTGGACGGGTGGCGAGTCCGAAGGCGCGCGCCGGCCGGGCCGCCGCGCTGCACCGCAGGGCCGAGGCCACCGCTACCGCGGCGGCC
>NZ_MUYZ01000307.1:0-8081 GCF_003013775.1 Micromonospora sp. MH33 | reverse complement strand
GGCGCGCTCGCCGCCCCCGCCTGGCGGCCGGCCGGGCGGCCGCTGCTCACCCACGGTGTGCAGAGCGGTGACGTGACCGCCGACTCGGCGCTGGTCTGGACCCGCGCGGACCGGCCCGGCCGGATGCTGGTGGAGTTGAGCCGCCGGCCCGACCTGCGCGGGGCGCGCGTGGTGCGCGGGCCGGTGCTCGACCCGAGCGGCGACTTCACCGGCCGGGTCCGGTTGCGCGGCCTGCCGGCCGGCGAGCGGCTGTACTACCGGGTCCGGGTGGAGAGCCTGGACCGGCCCGGCCTGTGCAGCGATCCGCTGGCCGGCTCGTTCGCCACCGCGCCGGGGCGGCACCAGCGCCGGGACGTGCGGTTCGTCTGGACCGGGGACATCGTGGGGCAGGGCTGGGGGATCAGCCCGGACTTCGACGGCCTGGCCATCTTCCGGTCGATGCGCGAGCGCCGTCCCGACTTCTTCCTGTGCAGCGGCGACACCGTGTACGCCGACGGCCCGCTCACCGAGACCGTCACGCTGCCCGACGGCCGGATCTGGCGCAACCTGGTCACTCCGGAGAAGAGCAAGGTCGCCGAGACCCTGGCCGAGTACCGGGGGCAGTTCGCGTACAACCTGCTCGACGAGCACCTGCGGGCGTTCGCCGCCGAGGTGCCCCAGGTGAACCAGTGGGACGACCACGAGGTGCTGAACAACTGGTACCCGGGGGAGATCCTCGTCGACGACCGGTACGCCGAGAAGCGGGTCGACGTGCTCGCCGCGCGGGCCCGGCAGGCGTTCCACGAGTGGCTGCCGGTCGCCGCCGGCGGCCCGCTGTACCGCAAGCTGTCGTACGGGCCGCTGCTGGACGTCTTCGTCCTCGACATGCGCACGTACAAGGACCCGAACGACGGCAACACGTACGCCGACCCGGGTCGCGGCCTGCTCGGGCGGGAGCAGCGGGAGTGGCTGGTCCGCGAGCTGACCCGGTCGACGGCGACCTGGAAGGTGATCGCCAACGACCTGCCGATCGGCCTCGTGGTGCCGGACGGCCCGGGCGCGCAGGAGGGTGTCGCGCAGGGCGACCCGGGCGCGCCGGCCGGTCGCGAGCGGGAGTTCGCCGAGGTGCTGCGGGCCGTGCACCGGGCCGGGGTGACCGGGCTCGTGTTCCTCACCGCCGACGTGCACTACACCGCGGCCCACCACTACGACCCGGCCCGGGCGGCGTTCGGCGAGTTCACCCCGTTCTGGGAGTTCGTCTCCGGCCCGGCCCACGCCGGCGCGTTCGGCCCGAACGCCCTGGACGGCACCTTCGGCCCGCAGGCCGTCTTCGTCCACGCCCCGCCCCGCGCCAACACCTCCCCGGCGGAGGGCTTCCAGCACTTCGGGGAGGTCGAGATCGACGGCGGGACGGCCGCCCTGACGGTGAACCTCCGCGACCGCACCGGCACGGCCCTCTGGACCACGACCCTCCCGGCCCCCACCCGGTAGGTCGATCATGAGGTTGACGGCGACGACGATCCCGGCTGTCGCCGTCAACCTCATGATCACCGGGGCGGGGCGATACTCGGGGGCGGGACGGGCGGCGGGTCGAGTACGCTTGTGGGCACACAGGCGACGACCCGGCAATCACCGGTGAGCCTCCGGAAGAACGGCCGGGTGACCGGCTCAGTAGAACCGGACGGGACGGCCCGTCACAGCCGACCAACGAGCGGGCGGTCGCACCTTGACCGTCAAGCGGGGTGGTACCGCGGGCCACCCGGGGGCGCCGACACGGCCAACCCGGAGAAGCTCGTCCTCGCAGACCCACCGACGAGTGAGCTGCGCGAGGAGAGCGACCCCCGATGGCCTATCCGTTGCACGACCCGACCGCCGGCGGCGTCCCGGCGAGCCCGGACCTGCCCGCGGTCGAGCGCCGGGTCCTGGAGCACTGGACGGCCGACAAGACCTTCGAGGCGTCGGTCGAGGCCCGTCCCGCCGGAGAGGACGGGAAGAACGAGTTCGTCTTCTACGACGGCCCGCCCTTCGCCAACGGCCTGCCGCACTACGGCCACCTCTTCACCGGGTACGTGAAGGACGTGGTGCCGCGCTACCAGACCATGCGCGGCCGGCACGTCGAGCGCCGGTTCGGCTGGGACTGCCACGGCCTGCCGGCCGAGGTGGTGGCCGAGAAGCAGCTCGGCATCACCACCAAGGCGGAGATCCTCGACCTCGGCGTGGCCCGGTTCAACGAGGCCTGCCGCACCTCGGTGCTGGAGTTCACCCAGGACTGGGAGCGGTACGTCACCCGGCAGGCCCGCTGGGTCGACTTCGCCAACGACTACAAGACGCTCGACCTGGACTACATGGAGAGCGTCATGTGGGCCTTCCGGACCCTGCACGACAAGGGTCTGGTCTACGAGGGCTTCCGGGTGCTGGCGTACTGCTGGCGGTGCGAGACCCCGCTGTCGAACACCGAGACCCGGATGGACGACGTCTACAAGGACCGGCACGACCCCACGCTGACCGTGTGGTTCGAGCTGACCGCGGACGAGTCGGCCCCCGAGCCGGTGCGCGGCCCGGTGCGGCTCGGCGTCTGGACCACCACGCCGTGGACGCTGCCGTCGAACCTCGCCCTCGCCGTCGGCCCCGACATCGAGTACGCCGTGCTGGAGCGCGACGGGCAGAGCCACGTCGTCGGCGCGGCGCGGCTGAGCGCGTACGCCAAGGAGCTGGAGGGGTACGAGCAGGTCGGCACGGTGTACGGCCGCGACCTGGTCGGGCGCCGCTACACCCCGCTCTACGACTTCCTGGTCGAGCAGGCCGGCGAGAACGCATACCAGGTGCTCGGCGCGGAGTTCGTCACCACCGAGGACGGCACCGGGATCGTCCACCTGGCCCCGGCCTTCGGCGAGGACGACCAGAACACCTGCAACGCGGCCGGCATCCCGACCGTCGTCACGGTCGACGACCACACCCGGTTCACCGGGCTGGTCCCGCCGTACCAGGGCGAGCAGGTGTTCGACGTGAACAAGCCGGTGATCCGGGAGCTGAAGGAGCGGGGGGTGGTGCTCCGGCAGGACACCTACACCCACTCCTACCCGCACTGCTGGCGCTGCGACACGCCGCTGGTCTACAAGGCGGTCTCCTCCTGGTTCGTGGCGGTCACCCGGTTCAAGGACCGGATGGTCGAGCTGAACCAGCAGATCAACTGGACGCCCGGGCACATCAAGGACGGCTCGTTCGGCAAGTGGCTGGCCAACGCCCGGGACTGGTCGATCAGCCGGAACCGGTTCTGGGGCTCGCCGATCCCGGTGTGGAAGTCCGACGACCCGAACTACCCCCGGGTGGACGTGTACGGCTCACTGGCCGACCTGGAGCGGGACTTCGGCGTACGCCTGACCGACCTGCACCGGCCGGCGGTGGACGACCTGGTCCGCCCCAACCCGGACGACCCGACCGGCAAGTCGATGATGCGCCGGGTGCCGGAGGTGCTGGACTGCTGGTTCGAGTCCGGCTCGATGCCCTTCGCTCAGGTGCACTACCCGTTCGAGAACCGCGAGTGGTTCGAGCACCACTACCCGGGTGACTTCATCGTCGAGTACATCGGACAGACCCGCGGCTGGTTCTACACCATGCACGTGCTGGCCACCGCGCTGTTCGACCGGCCGGCGTTCCGCAACTGCCTGAGCCACGGCATCCTGCTCGGCTCCGACGGACGCAAGATGTCCAAGAGCCTGCGCAACTACCCGGACGTCTACCACGTCTTCGACTCGTACGGGTCGGACGCGATGCGCTGGATGCTGATGTCCTCGCCGGTGCTGCGCGGCGGCGACATGGCGGTGACCGAGGGGAACATCCGTGACTCGGTGCGCCAGGTGCTGCTGCCGCTCTGGAACGTCTGGTACTTCTTCTCGCTCTACGCCAACGCGGACGGGTACACCGCCCGCCGGCGGACCGACTCGACGCACCTGCTCGACCGGTACGTGCTGGCGAAGACGAACGAGCTGGTGTCGACGGCCCAGGCGCAGCTCGACGCGTACGACATCTCGGGCGCCTGCGCCACCGTCCGGTCCTACCTGGACGCGCTGACCAACTGGTACGTGCGCCGGTCCCGGGACCGGTTCTGGGCGGGCGACGCGGACGCGTTCGACACGCTCTGGACGGTGCTGGAGACGCTCTGCCGGGTGGTGGCGCCGCTGGCGCCGCTGACCGCGGAGGAGATCTGGCGCGGCCTCACCGGCGAGCGGTCGGTGCACCTGACCGACTGGCCGTCGGCGGAGGAGTTCCCGGCCGACCACGACCTGGTGGCCGCCATGGACAACGTCCGGGCGGTCGCCTCGGCGGCGCTGTCGCTGCGCAAGGCCAAGGGGCTGCGGGTCCGGCTGCCGCTGTCGAAGCTGACCGTGGCCTCCCCGGTCGCAGCCCAGCTGCGGCCCTTCGCCGACCTGGTCGCCGACGAGGTCAACGTGAAGGCGGTGGAGGTCACCGACGAGGTGTCCGCCTACTGCCAGCAGGTGCTGACCGTGGTGCCCCGGGCGCTCGGCCCCCGGGTCGGCAAGTCGGTCCAGCAGGTGATCAAGGCGGTCAAGGCGGGGGAGTGGAAGCTGGTCGACGGCGCCCCGGTCGCCGCCGGGATCACCCTCGCCGAGGGTGAGTACGAGCTGCGCCTGGTCGCGGCCGACGCCGAGCACTCCGCGCCGCTGCCCGGCGGCGAGGGCGTGGTCGTGCTGGACACCGAGGTCACCCCGGAACTGGCCGCCGAGGGGCTGGCCCGGGACGTGGTCCGGGTGGTGCAGCAGGCCCGCCGGGACGCCGACCTCGACGTCTCGGACCGGATCGTGGTGGCCGTCTCCGCCTCGGAGGAGGTCCGCGCGGCGGTCGCCGCGTACACCGACTTCGTGGCCCGGGAGGTGCTGGCCGACACGGTCGACTTCGTCGAGGGCGTCGACGGCTTCGCCGGCGAGGTCGGCGAGGGCGAGCGGGTGACGGTGGCCGTCCGGCGGGTATGAGTTTCGGACGGCGGGTCCGGCGGCGTCCGCGCCGCCGGACCACCCCGCGGACGGCTGACCACCCGATCCGCCGGATGCCGACCCGTCCGCTACCGTGACAGCGCCTGCTCACGTACGACCGCCGGAGGACCCGTGCCCCTGCTCTACACCATCGGCAAGCTCACCGTGGCGCCCACGCTCCGGTTGGCCTTCCGTCCGCACGTGGAGGGGTTGGAGCACATCCCGGCGACCGGCGGCGCGATCTTCGCGGGCAACCACCTCTCCGTGGCCGACGAGCTGCTGCTCGGCACGGTGGTGCCCCGGCACCTGGCCTTCTGGGCCAAGTCGGAGTACTTCAAGGGCACCGGCGTGAAGGGCGCGTTCTCCAAGTTCGTGCTCACCGGGCTGGGCGCCATCCCGGTCGAGCGGGCCGGCGGCCGGGCGGCGCTGTCCGCGTTCGACGCCGCCATCCCGGTGCTCAAGGCCGGCGACCTGGTGGCCGTCTACCCGGAGGGGACCCGGTCCCCCGACGGCCGGCTCTACCGGGGGCGGACCGGCGCCGCGCGGCTGGCGGTGGCCGCCGGAGTGCCGATCATCCCGGTGGGCGTGACCGGCACCGACAAGGCGCAGCCGATCGGCACGCGGGTGCCGCGGCCGGGCCGGGCGGTGATCACCATCCGGTTCGGCAAGCCGCTCGACTTCACCGGCCGGTCCGACGACCGGACGTCGCTGCGGGAGATGACCGACGAGCTGATGGCCGAGATCCAGAAGCTCACCGGCCAGGAGTACGTGCCGCGCTACGCGCCGAAGCGCGCCGAGCCCACCACCGACCCGACCGCCTGAGGCGTCACGGCGGGTCGCTGCCGCGCCGCTTCTCCTGGGCCACCACCGCGTCCAGGTCGCTGAGGCGGCTCAGCTGCTTCATGGTCCGCGCCATCCGTGCGCTCGCCGGGATCCGGCTGCGGTTGCCGGCCAGGAACGCCCAGTGGCCGGCGGTGAACGGGCAGGCGTCCTCGCCGAGGCGCTGGCGCGGGTCGTAGCGGCAGCCGCCGCAGTAGTCGCTCATCCGGTTGATGTACGCGCCCCCGGCGACGTACGGCTTGGTGGTCGTCCGGCCCAGGTCGGCGTGCTGGCTCGTGCCGACCACGTTGCCGGTCATCACCCACTCGTAGCCGTCCACGAACCGGGTGTGGAACCACTCGACCAGCTCCGCCGGGCGCCAGCCGCGCTGGAGGGCGTAGTTGCCGAGCACCATGAGCCGCGCGCTGTGGTGCACCCAGGCCCGGTCGCGGACGCCGGTGAGCACGTCCTGGAGGCAGCGCGCGTCGACCGCGTCCGCGTCCAGGTCGCGCCACCAGTCCGGCAGGGAACGGCGGGCGCCCAGCTCGTTGCTGTCCCGCCCGCCCTTCCCGAAGTACCAGTAGGTGTGCCAGATGTAGTCCCGCCAGCCCATCACCTGCCGGACGAAGCCCTCCACCGCGGCCAGCGGCGCGCCCTGCCGCCGGTACGCCTGCTCGGCGCCCCGGACCGCCGCCACGGGGTCCAGCAGGCCCAGGTTGAACGAGGACGACAGCAGGCTGTGCGCCAGCCACGGGTCGGTGGAGAGCATGGCGTCCTCGTACCGGCCGGACGCGGCGAGCCGGTGCCGGAGGAAGTGCCGCAGCCGGGCCGTGGCCTCCCGGGCGGTGGCCGGGAAGCGGCGCGGCCCGTCCCGTCCGGTGAACCGGATGCCCTCCCGCGCCCAGCGGTCCAGGTCGGCCCGGACCTCCGCGTCGATGTCGTCCTCCTTCGGCATCGGCGGGGCCGGCACGTCGAGCCTGCCGTCCTTCGGCGGCGGCTCGCGGTTCTCGGTGTCGAAGCTCCACCGGCCGCCGGCCGGGTCGCGGCCGTCCAGCAGCACCCCGTGGTGCTCCCGGGCGAACCGGTAGAACGCCTCCATCCGCAGCGCGCCCCGCCGGCCGTCGGCCCAGTCGGCGAAGTCCTCCAGGCTGGTCACGTAGCCCCGGGCCGGCAGCACGGTGACCCGGTCCAGCTCCCGGACGAACTCCAGCGCCCGCCGCGACGTCGGGTGGCACACCTCCAGCGGCTCGCGGACCCGGCTGAGGGCCTGCCCGTACGTCTCGCCGCGCAGGAAGATCGCCTGGTCGCCCAGCTCGGCGGCGCGGTGCCGGAGCGCGGAGAGGATCAGGTGGGCCTTCTGCCGGTGGTAGACCCGGCGCCGGAAGACCGCCTTGGACTCGATGAGGAGAACCGGCTGCTTCGGCTCGTCGAGGAAGTGCGGCCCCAGCTGGTCAGCGAAGAGCCAACGCCGCGACATGTCCCGATTGTCGCCCCTCGGGCCGGTCCGGCCCGGAAGGAAGACGGAACCTTTACGTGTTCGATACTTTGCGAACGGTGACGACCGCTCAGGACTGCTTGGGGATCACGACCTGTTCGCGCAGGTCGTTCAGCAGCCGGCCGCTGTCGTCCAGGGACAGCCGGGTGAAGACGCCGGTGGCCAGGCTGCCGTGGTCGACCGAGGTGCACACCACCACCGTGTCGCCGTCGGCCCGGCCGACCGCGCAGCGCTCGTACCGGCCCCGGACGCCGGTCTCCACCGGCACCGACGGCTTGAGGGCGTACCGGTCGGCGAGGCGGTCCAGTTCGGCCTCCGCGTCCGACTCCGGGCTCAGCCGGAACCCGGTGCCGCCGAAGAGGGTGACCCGCTTGCCGTCGGTCGTGGTGTAGATGCCGGCGAAGGTGTCCTCGGCGAGCAGGTGCGACTGGCGTACCTGCGACTTCAGCTCCTCGGCGGCGGCCTGGCTGCGCTCGTCCTGGCGCAGCCGCAGCGAGCCGAGCTGGTCGGGCAGGCTCGCGCGGGCCGGGTACTGGGCGGAGAGCGGCTGGGCCCACCAGAGCGGTACGCCGCAGCAGCAGGCGACGGTGAGCAGCAGCACCCAGGGCCAGCGGCGCCGGCGGCGGACCGGCACGGCCACGTACCCCTTGGGCGGCTGCCACCCGGGCGGCGCGGTGACCGCCGGCGGGGTCTTCCCGCGGCGCTGCTTCGGCGGCGTGGGCCGGGGCGTCGGGACCGGCGGCGACACCGGCCGGGCGACCGCCGCCGGCGGCGGCGGGGCCGGTACCGGGCGGGCG
>NZ_MUYZ01000306.1:0-8086 GCF_003013775.1 Micromonospora sp. MH33 | reverse complement strand
GGGCGCGGGTGGCGGCGGGCGGCGGGGTCACGGCGCGCGCGCCGGCCGTTCGCGCGGTCACGCCGGGCCCCGCAGGATGCCGCCGAGCGTGGGGTCGCTCGAGATGGTGGAGCCGCCCGGCGCCTGGTCGGCGGTCGGCGCACCGGGGGAGCTGACGGATCCCGGTGAGGACCCGCCTCCCGCCGGGGCGCCGGGCGGCAGTTTGAGCAGCTTGCGCAGCTGGTCGGTGAGGGGCAGCCCGCGCTGGCGCAGGGTCTGCGCGAGCTTGGTGCAGATCGCCGGCACCTCCGCGGCGGGAAGCTGGGCGACCATGAGCGAACAGGCGAAGGTGGCCGGGTCGTACGGGCCGAGCGGGTTGTCCCGGGTGTCCAGGGTGCCCGAGCGGGGGTTGTAGGCGAGGTTGAGGTTCCCGATCGCCAGCGGGGCCACGTCGAGGATCTGGATGACCGCCCGCTGCTGGTTGACCAGGACCTTGGTGATGTCGGCCAGCGCGGTGACGTTCGAGGTCAGCGCGGTCCGGTTCTGCCGGACGAAGGTGGTCACGTCGGCGAGCGCGGCGGCCAGGTTGCGCAGCGCCCGGGCCAGCTCCTCCTTCTCGCCGGCGAGCTGCTCGGCGACGTCGGCGAGCTGCTGCTGGAAGCGGCGTACCTGCTGGTCGCTGCGGGCCAGGGTGGTGGTGAAGCGTTGCAGGTTGACCACCGTGCCGAAGAGGTCGCCGCGTCCGCTCGACAGGGTGGTCAGCGCGCGGGAGACCCCGTCGAGCGTGTCGTGCAGGTTGGCGCCGTTGCCCTCCAGGTTGGCCCGGCCGGTGGCGACCAGGTCGGACAGGGCGCCGTCGGCGTTGGCGCCGCGAGGGCCGAGCGTCCGGTTGAACTCGTCGAGCGCGGCGTAGATGTCGTCGATCTCCATGGGCGCGGCGGTCCGGTCGACCGGGATCAGCGCGCCGTCGTCGAGCGCGGCGCCGCCGGTGTACGCGGGGGTGAGCTGCACGTACCGGTCGCTGACCACACTGGGCGGGACGATCAGCGCCTGCGCGCCGGCCGGCAGCCGCAGCTCCGGGTCGTAGCGCATCTCGACCCGGACCACCCGCCCCTGCGGGACCACCTTCTCAACCTCGCCGACGCGGACGCCGAGGACCCGCACGTCGGAGCCGGCGTAGACGCCGACCGCGCGGGTGAAGTACGCGACGACGCGCCGCTGCGGCGGTTCGTGGCGCCACACCGCCGCCCCGGCGGCGACGGCGATGACGAGCACGGTGGCCGCGGCGAGCGGCCGCCGCCAGCGCTGGATCCGACCGGGCATCAGCGACCTCCGGTGGCGGCGGGCAGGTACGGCTGGAGCAGACCGTCCACGTACGAGTCGAACCAGCGGCCGTTGCCGACCACGTTGGCGAACGCGGTGACGAACGGGCCCATCCGGCGGATGGTCTGCTCCAGGTCGTCGCGGTTGCGTTGCAGGACGGCCACCACGTCGCGCAGCTTGCGCAGCGCCGGTTGCAGCTGGGTGCGGTTGTCGGCGACCAGCCCGGAGAGCTGGGTGGCGAGCTGGTCGGTGCCGACCAGGAGCTGGTGGATGGCGTCCCGCCGCCGGGTCACCTCGGTGAGCAGCTTCTCCCCGTCGGTGACCAGCTTGCGGAACTCCTCGTCCCGCTCGGCGAGCACGCCGGTGACGCCCCGGGCCCGGGACAGCAGGGTGCGCAGCTCCGCGTCGCGGGAGGAGACCGTGCGGGACAGCCGGGACAGCCCGGTCAGCGAGGTGCTCACGCTGGGCGGGGTGTCGGCGAAGGTCTCCGACAGGGTGGTGAACGCCCGGGCGAGCTGGTCGGTGTCGACCTTGTCGAGGGTGTCGGCGAGGCCGGTGACGGCCTGCACCACGTCGAACGGGGCGGCGGTGCGGTCCAGCGGGATCTGCCCGCGCTCGGGCAGCTTCCCCGGGCCGGCCGGGGCCAGGGCCAGGTACTTCTGCCCGAGCACCGTCTTGATCCGGATGGTCGCGCCGGTGTCCCGGCCGAGGCGTACGCCGTCGTCGTCGACCCGGAACCGGACCCGCACGTACGGCTGCGGCCCCCGGGCCAGTTCCACGGCGGTGACCACCCCGACGCGCACCCCGGCCACCCGGACCTCGTTGCCGGTGGCCAGGCCGCTGGCGTCGTGGAACGCGGCGGCGTAAGCCCGGCCGGTGAGCGCGGCGATCCGGTCGAGCTGGAACGCGCCGAGCAGGGCGGCGACCAGCACGGTCAGCCCGACCGCGCCGACGATCACCGGGTTGCGTTCGCGGAACGGTCTCACCGGGCACCTCCGGTGGCGCAGCGGGCGGCGGTGGCGTCGACGCCGGGCACGGTGAGCGGCGCCCGCCCGTCGACGGCGAGCCGGCCGTCGAAGTCGCAGAGGTAGAAGTTGAACCAGGAGCCGTAGGAGGCGACCCGGGTCAGCGACTCGTAACGCTCCGGCAGCCGGCCCAGGGTGGCGTCGATCACGGCGGAGTTGCGGTTCAGCGTGCCGGCCAGTTCGTCGAGGGCGCGGACGTCGGCGGCGAGCGGCGGCCGGGTCTGGCGCAGCAGCCCGGCGGTGGTGTCGGTCAGCTCGCCGAGGCTGACCAGCGCCTCGCCGATGGCGGTGCGGTCGGCGGAGAGCCCGGAGACGAACTGCTGGAGCTGGCTGATGCTCTGGTCGAGTTCCCGGTCGTGCGCGGCCAGGGTGCCCAGCACCTCGTTGAGGTTGGTGACCACCCGCCCGATCACCGCGTCCCGGTCGGCCAGGGTGCTGGTCAGCGAGGCGGTGCGCCGCAACAGGCTGGCCACCGTGCCGCCCTCGCCCTGGAGCACCTGGACGATCTCGTACGCCAGCTTGTTGACCTCGGCGGGGTCGAGGGCGGTGAACAGCGGCCGGAAGCCGTTGAACAGCACGGTCAGGTCCAGCGCCGGCTTGGTCTGGCTGAGCGGGATGAGGCCGTCGGCGCGCAGCGGGCGGGGGTCGCCGGGGCCCTCGGTCAGCGCCAGGTAGCGCTGGCCGACCAGGTTGCGGTAGCGGACGGCGGCGCGCACGCCCACGGCCAGCGGCACGTCCCGGTCGACGGTGAAGGCCACCTCGGCGGTGGTGTCGTCGACCACCCGGATGTCGGCCACCTTGCCCACCCGCACCCCGGCGATCCGCACGTCGTCGCCGGCGAGCAGCCCGGTCACGTCGGTGAACCGGGCCCGGTAGGTGGTGCCGTCGGGCGGGAACGCGCCGAGGGTCTGTGCGAGCAGCCCGGTGGCCAGCAGCGTGACGGCGGCGAACAGCACCAGCTTCACCAGCGCGGGGGTCGTCTTCCCGGTCATCGGGCGGTCACCACCGCTCCGCGCAGCAGCGGGCCCCAGAGCAGCACCGCGAAGTCGGGCACCTCGGCGGGCGGTGTCCCGATGAGCCCGCCGACCAGCGGTTTCACCAGGGCCCGCTCCTCGGCGGTGCCGGCCCGGCCCATCGCCGGGGAGGCCGGCGCCGTCGGCGCGCCGCCGGCCGGCACGCCGACGGGCAGGGGTGCCGGGGTACGGGCGCCGCGGTAGTCGTAGCCGTCGGCGACCGGCACCTCCGGGGCGGGCACCCGCGGGTGCGGCATGCCCCGGCAGTCCGGGCCGTCGTGGGCGGCGTAGACCGGCTCGTCACGGCCCCGCTCGTACGGGCCGCCGTCGCGGGTCACCTCCAGGGTGATGTGCATCCGGCCACCGGCGAAGACCTCCTCGACCCGGGGTTGCAGGGCGACCAGCCCGTGCACCAGGCACGGGTACTCGGGTGCGTAGGCGGCGAGCAGTTCCAGCACGGGGCGGCTGACCTGGCCGAGCCGGATCAGCTGGTCGCCGTGCCGGTCCAGGAAGCCGCGCGCCGTGTCCGCCGTGTCGGTGGTGTCGGCCAGGAACGCGGCGAGCTGGTCGCGCTGGTCGCCGATGGTGCCGGCGGTGACGGTCACGTCGCGCAGCAGGGCGAGCAGGTCGGGCAGCGCCGCGTCGTAGCTGTCCAGCACGGTGGCGAGTTGGCGGAGGTCCTCGGCGATCGTCGGCAGCTGCGGGTTGAGCTGGCGCAGGTACGCGCCGAGCCGGGCGAGGTTCGCGCCGAGCCGCTCGCCACGCCCCTCGAGGGCGGTGGCGATGGCGCCGAGCGTGGTGGCGAGCTGGTCGGGGTGGATGGACTGGAGCAGCGGCAGCGCCTCGTCGAGCACCCGTTCCAGCTCGACGGCGGTGCGGCTGCGGTCCTGGCTGATCTCGGCGCCGTCGCGGATCGGCCCGGCGGCGCTGCCCGGGGGCGGGACGAGTTCGACGTACCGCTCGCCGAAGAGGGTCTTGGGCAGCAGCCGGGCGGTCACGTCGGCGGGGATCCGGGCGGTGGCGGCGGGGTCGAGGGCCAGCCCGATCACCGCCCCGTGGCCGTCGCTGCGCACCGAGCGGACGTCGCCGACGACCACCCCGCGTACCTTCACGTCGGCGCCCTCCAGCAGGTGCAGGCCGGCGCGGTCGGCGCGGAGGGTGACCCGGTCGACCGGGGTGAACGCCCCGCGGTACTGGAGCACAGCGGCGGTCAGCGCCGCGGTGAGCAGGGCGACGAAGACGAGGCCGAGGACACGGTGTCGCATGGTCGTCACCCCGCGATCCGGACGGTGGTGGTGGCGCCCCAGATGGCCAGGGACAGGAAGAAGTCCACGACGTTGACCGCGACGATCGCGGTCCGCACGGCGCGGCCGACGGCGACGCCGACCGCGGCCGGGCCGCCCTGGGCGGTGTAGCCGTACCAGCAGTGCACCAGCACCACGATCACGCTGAACACCAGCACCTTGCCGAAGGACCAGAGCACGTCCTCCGGCGGCAGGAACAGGTGGAAGTAGTAGTCGTAGGTGCCGGCTGACTGTCCGAAGTAGCCGACCGCGATGGTGCGGGTGGCCAGGTAGCTGGCGAGCAGGCCGACCACGTACAGCGGGATGACCGCGATGAAGCCGGCGATCATCCGGGTGGTGACCAGGAACGGCAGCGAGGGCACCCCCATCACCTCCAGCGCGTCGACCTCCTCGGAGATCCGCATGGCGCCGAGCTGGGCGGTGAAGCCGCAGCCGACGGTGGCCGACAGCGCCAGCGCGGCGACCAGCGGCGAGATCTCCCGGGTGTTGAAGTACGCCGAGACGAAGCCGGTGAACGCGCTGCTGCCGAGCTGGTCGAGGGCCTGGTAGCCCTGGAGCCCGACCTCGGTGCCGGTGAAGAAGGTGAGGAAGCAGATCACCCCGACGGTGCCGCCGAACACGGCGAGCGCTCCGGTGCCGAAGCTCACCTCGGCCAGCAGCCGGATCACCTCGCGCCGGTAGCGGCGCAGGGTGCGCGGCGCCCAGGCCAGGGCCCGCAGGTGGAAGGCGAGTTGACCGCCCAAATCGTCGAGATACCGCAGGACCGCCATGTCAGCTCCCCTTCTGCGGGACGACCTGGAAGTACACGGCCGTGACCACGAAGTTCAGCGCGAACAGCAGCATGAAGGTGATCACCACGCTGCGGTTGACCGCGTCGCCGACGCCCTTCGGCCCGCCCTTCGCGGTCATCCCCTGGTGGCTGGCGACCAGCGCGGCCGCGGCGCCGAACAGCAGCGCCTTCACCTCGCCGACCAGCAGGTCGGGCAGCTGGCCGAGAGCCTGGAAGCTGGCCAGGTACGCCCCGGGCGTGCCGCCCTGGAGCACCACGTTGAACGCGTAGCCGCCGGTCACGCCGACCACGCTGACCAGGCCGTTGAGCAGCACCGCGACCAGCATCGAGGCGAGCACCCGGGGCACCACGAGGCGGTGGATCGGGTCGATGCCGAGCACCTGCATGGCGTCCAGTTCCTCGCGGATCTTCCGCGCGCCGAGGTCGGCGCAGATGGCCGAGCCGCCGGCGCCGGCGATGATCAGCGCGGTGACGATCGGGCCGGCCTCGCGGACCACGGCGAGCACGGAGGCGGCGCCGGTGAACGACTGCGCGCCGAGCTGGCGGACCAGCGAGCCGAGCTGGAGCGCGATGACCGCGCCGAACGGGATGGAGACCAGCGCGGCGGGCAGGATGGACACCGAGCTGATGAACCAGGCCTGCTGGACGAACTCGCGGACCTGCACCGGCCGGCGGCCCAGCCCGCGCAGGGTGTCCAGGCAGAACGCGAAGAACTCGCCGGTGTGGCGGACGGCGGAGACCGGGGCACTCACACCGCCACCTCGCTCGCTTCGGCCGTCCAGCGGCCCTCGAACGACCCGGGCGGCGGGGTGACGCCGTGCTCGCGGCACCACTGCCCCGGCGGGCGTTCGGCGCGGCGCGGCCGCCCGTCCGACGGGGGCAGTTGCAGCGGGATGGGCGGCAGCGGCGGCAGCTCCACGCCGGCCTGCGCCTCGGCCGCGAGCTCCTCGGCGTCCTTCTCCTCGGCCATCCCGATCGGCCCGATCCGCTGCGCGTTGAGGAACTGCCGCACCACCGGCTCGGTGCTGGACAGCAGCATCTCCCGCGGCCCGAACATGGCCAGGTGCCCGTGGTAGATCAGGCCGATGTTGTCCGGCACGGTCCGGGCGGTGTTGATGTCGTGGGTGACGATCAGGAAGGTCGCCCCGGTGCGCTGGTTGAGGTCCACGATGAGCTGGTTGAGGTAGGCGGTGCGCACCGGGTCCAGCCCGGAGTCCGGCTCGTCGAAGAGGATGATCTGCGGGTCGAGGACGAGCGCGCGGGCCAGCCCGGCCCGCTTGCGCATCCCGCCGGAGATCTCGCCGGGCAGCTTGTGCTCGGCCCCGACCAGGCCGACCATCTCCAGCTTCTCGGTGACCACGGCCCGGATCTCCGACTCGGAGCGGCGGGTGTGCTCGCGCAACGGGAACGCCACGTTGTCGTAGATGGTCATCGAGCCGAACAGCGCGCCGTCCTGGAACAGCACGCCGAACAGCTTGCGCACCTCGTACAGCTCGCGTTCGGAGAGCTTCGGCAGGTCCCGGCCCTCGATGACGACGGAGCCCCGGTCGGGCTTGAGCAGCCCGACCAGCGTCTTGAGGAACACCGACTTGCCGGTGCCGGAGGGTCCCAACAGGACGGAGATCTCCCCGGCGGGCAGGGTCAGGGTGAGGTCCGACCAGACCGGGTGCCCGCCGAAGGACTTGGTCAGTCCACGTACCGCGACCTCGACGCCCATCGTTCCCCTCCCTTCGTGTCTCACCTGGGACATCGGGCGGGGACGGCCGGACGCAACAACTACTTTCGGTCACGTTTCGGGGACGGGCGGCAAGCTATGCAAAACCCCGGAGGTGTCGATAACGTGCCGGAAACCGGCCGGCGATGAGGATGTTCCGCGAACGCCATGACGACAGTGATCGAGTCCGAGCTCGTCCGCCGGGCCGCTGCGGGCGACCCGGCGGCGGTCGAGGCGTTGCTGGTCGGCGTGCGTCCGGGGCTGGTCCGCTACTGCCGGGCCCGGCTGGGCCGGGTGGGCGGGGCCTACACCACCGCCGACGACGTCGCCCAGGAGGTGTGCGTGGCCGTGCTGCGCGCCCTCCCCCGCTACCGTGAGCAGGGCGTACCGTTCGCCGCGTTCGTCTACGGCATCGCCGCGCACAAGGTGGCCGACGCCCAGCGCTCCGCCGTCCGGGACGCCGCGGTCACCCCCACCGAGACGCCGGTGGAGCGGCCCGACGCCGCGCCGGGGCCCGAGCAGCAGGCGGTGGCGAGCGACCTGGCCCGGCGGCTGTCCGCCCTGCTCGACCGGCTCCCCGACGTGCAGCGGGAGATCGTCCTGCTGCGGGTCGCGGTGGGGCTCTCCGCCGAGGAGGTCGGGGACGTGGTCAACATGTCGGCGGCCGCGGTCCGGATGGCCCAGTCCCGTGCCCTGGCCCGGCTCCGTACCCTTGCCGGGGGCTCACTGGACGAGGTGGCGGCATGACCGGGCGGACGCCGGGCGACGGCGACGAGGCGATGGACCTGGGGACCATCGCCCGCGACGACGTGCTGCTCGACGCGCTCGGCCGGGGCGAGCCCGCGCCGGACGGCGACGCGCTCGCCGGCCTGCTCGCCGCGTGGCGGTCCGACCTCGCCGAGGAGCCCGCCGGGGTACGCCCCGCCGCGCCGGACGCC
>NZ_MUYZ01000305.1:0-8141 GCF_003013775.1 Micromonospora sp. MH33 | reverse complement strand
GCGCGGCGAGCGCCGGCGGGTCGACGGCGAGAACCACGTGCCCGGCCTCGTGGGCGTCGCCGGCGGCGGTGGTGACCCGCCAGCCGCCCGGCGTCCGGTCCAGCCGGGCGGCGGCCGTGCCGGTGCACACCCGGGCGCCGTGCCGCTCGACGTGCCGGGTGAGCGGCGCCCAGATGGTCGTGGCGTAGTCCCGGTCCGGGCAGTCGAAGGCCAGCCCCTCCGGGTTGCCGAGCAGGTAGAAGTGGAACTGGGCGATCATCTCGGCGGCCGACATCTCCGCCTCGTGGTTGAAGAACGAGTGCGAGAAGACCTCGAAGAGCATGGCCCGGGCCCGGTCCGGCAGCCGCAACGAGGTGAGCAGCTCGTCGGCGGTCCGGGTGTCGAACTCGGCGTAGGTGCGCTCCGGGTCGTAGGTGAGCAGCGGCAGCGCCGCGGCCCGGTCCATCGCCCTCAGGTCGACCAGGCGCACGCTCGGGCTGCGCAACAGCAGGGCGAGCAGGTTGGCCGGCGGCGCGGGCGGCAGCCTGCCGAACTCCTCGGTCGGCCAGCGCGCGGAGAGGATCGGATAGCCGGGGACCGACTTGAGGAAGCCGAGCGTCGGGTCGGCCCGGCGCAGGATGTTCCGCCAGTTCCAGTACTGCCGGAAGAAGGCGTGGAAGCCGTGCTCGTTGCGCTGGACGCCGTGCGGCAGCTCCTCCGGCCAGGCGCCGAGCCGGCCGCCCAGGTGCGGCGCCGCCTCCAGCACGGTCACCCGGACGCCGCGTTCGGCCAGCACCACCGCCGCCGACATGCCGGCGATGCCGCCGCCGACCACCACGGCCCGCACCGGCCGGGGTACGCGCGGGGGGCCACCGCCGCCGGGGTCCACCAGGTGCCGGCGTACGCCGATGAGCCGGCCGACCACTCGCGACAGTGCCATCTGCGCCTCCGCCCGACGTGGGTCTCCAGTCTGCCGGCTCACGCCTCCGGCGGCAGCAGACAGCGGCGCGGCCGGTCCGACGCCGGCCAGACGTACTCCAGGTCGGGCGGGACGCCGTCGAACTGCGGGCCGTAGTGCGCCGGGTCCTTGCGCAGCAGCGACGACCGGTGGCTGCGGTGCACGTCCTCCCGGCCGAGCCAGGGCGGCAGCTCGCCGGCCTCGGCCAGTTCCGCCTGGGTGCGGATGACGGCGATGCCGCAGGCGGTGGCGAGGTCGGTGGCCATGGTGGCCGCGCAGGTGTCCGCCCGGCCCGGCTCGCACCACACCGCGCACATGTCCAGGCCGTACCGGGTCAGCGCCTCCTCGTACCCGGCCCACATCTTCACCGCCGGGTGGTTGCGCCAGCCGTAGTCCGGCCGGGTCAGCCCGCGCAGCACCTGGATGGTCTCCACCCGCTGCTTGCCCAGCCGCTTCTGGTCCAGCGTCCGGGCACTGGCCAGGAAGTCCGGATACGGCAGGAACGTCTGCATGGCGGGTGCTCTACCCGTACTGGCCGGCACCATGCGCTCATGATCGAGGGGGCTGCGCGCATTGCGAGCGACTGACTACGATCCGGACATGGCCGAGCCCCTCCGCGACCGCGCGCGCCGGGCGACCGGATGGCGGCTGAAGATGAACGGCGACGTGCGCCCGCACTACGTGGTCTGCGGCTCGGACCCGTTGGCCTACTGGGTGGTCCGGTCGCTGCTCGCCACCGACCCGCCCGCCGGCCGGGTGCGGGTCACCCTGGTGGTGCCCGAGCGTCGCCGCTCCGAGGGACCCGACGGGCGGGATCTCCCAGGCGTCCAGGTCGTCCGGGCGGACCGGCTCGACGAGGCCACCTTCCACCGGGCCGGGCTGGCCGGGGCGGACGGGCTTGCCCTGCTGCACCAGGACGACGTGGGCAACATGCACGCCGCGCTCTGCGCCCAGGAGGTCGAGCCCCGGCTGCGCCTGGTGGTCCGGATGTTCAACACCAGCCTGGCCAACGGCTTACGGCAGCTCTTCCCGGACTCGGCGGTGCTCTCCGACGCCTCGATCTCCGCCCCGGCCTTCGTGGCCGCCGCCCTCGGCGAGCTGGCCCCCACCCACTTCCGGCACGCCGGCCGCACCCTCTACGTGGCCCGCCGCGTCGACGTACGCCCGCAGGACGTGCTCAGCGGGCTGGCCGTCACCACCGACCCGGAGCTGGTCCGGGTGCTGCCCGCCGACGAGTCCTCCGCCGACGTGGTGCTGGCCGAGGCGACCGGGCGGCCGCCCGGCACCGAGCTGGCCGCCCGCCGGCTGGTCCGCGCCCGCCGTCGCCGGCAGCCCGTGGCGGTGCTGCTCCGGGCGCTCCGCAGCTTCGCCACCCGCAAGATCGGCGTGGCCGTGCTGGTGCTGCTCGCGGTGATCGCCGTGCTCGGCTGGCTCAACGCCCGGGCGGCGGACGTGACCTGGTCCGAGGCGCTCTACCTCACCCTGGTCACCACGCTCAGCGGGCAGGACCCGGACGTCAACAAGCCGCTCGCCGCCCAGGTCATGCAGGTGGTGCTCAACCTGGCCGGGCTGGCGCTGATCCCGCTGATCACGGCCGCCGTGGTCGACGGCATCGTGAACGCCCGGCTCGCTCTGCACGCCGGCCGGGTCCAGCCCGACCGGTCCGGGCACGTGGTGGTGGTCGGGCTGGGCAACATCGGCACCCGGGTGATGGCCCAGCTGCACGACTTCGGGGTCGAGGTGGTGGCCATCGACAAGAACCCGGAGGCGCGGGGTGCGCCGCTGGCGCACCGGCTCGGCGTGCCGCTGATCGTCGGGGACGCCGGCCAGGAGGAGACCCTGCGGGCCGCCTCCGTCGACACCAGCCAGGCGCTGGTGGTGGTCTCCACCGACGACGGGGCGAACCTGCGCGCCGCGCTCAACGCCCGCTCCCTCGATCCCGACCTGCGGGTGGTGCTGCGTCTCTTCGACGGCGACTTCGCCGAGCGGATCCAGCAGGCGTTCGGCATCGGCATCTCGCGCAGCGTGTCGTACCTGGCCGCCCCGGCGTTCGCGGCCGCCATGCTGGACCGCGCGGTGATCGCCACCATCCCGGTCGACCGGCACGCGCTGCTGGTCACCGAGGTGCCGGTGGTGGCCGGCTCCCCGCTCGACGGCCGGCCGCTCGGCGCGGTGGCCCGCCCCGGCGAGGTACGCCTGCTCGCGTACACCCGGGCCGGGCAGAAGACGGAGTGGTCCACCGACCCGCGGATGGTGATCCACGCGGGGGACCGGCTGACCGTGGTGGCCCGGCGGGCCGGGCTGACCGCCCTGCTCCGGGAGACCACGCCGGTGCCGCCGCCCGCCCCGGCCGGCGCCCCGGTCCCACGCCAACCGGACGAGTGACCGGGGTCAGGTCGCACGGGTGGCGTGGCGGAGCGCGTACCCGGCGGCGCCGAGGGCGAGCACGCCGAAGCCGGTGAGCACGCTGGCGACCGGCAGGTTGACCGCGAGCAGCAGGCAGCCGACCAGCCCCAGCGCGGCGAGCAGTTGCACCGGCAGCTTCCGCTCCGGGTCCCGGCCCAGGGTGAGCGCCGAGGCGTTGGCGATCGCGTAGTAGACCAGCACCGTGCAGCTGGAGAAGCCGATCGCCCCGCGGACGTCGACCAGGGACACCACGACGATCACCACGGCCGCCACGGCCAGCTCGGCGCGGTGCGGCACCCGGTACCTCGGGTGTACGGCGGCGAGCGCGCCCGGGAGGTCCCGGCGGCGGGCCATCGCCAGCGTGGTCCGGCCGACCCCGGCCAGCAGGGAGAGCAGCACCCCGGTCACCGCCACGGTCGCCCCCGCCCGGACCAGCCAGGCCAGGTCGGGCAGCCCGGCCGAGGTCACCACCTCGGCCAGCGGCGCGGCCGAGTCGGCCAGCCGCTGCTCGCCCAGCACGCCGACCGCGACCACGGCCAGCAGCAGGTAGATGGCCAGCACCACGCCGAGTGCCAGCGGCACCGCGCGCGGGACGGTGCGTTCCGGGTCGCGGACCTCCTCGCCGAGCGTGGCGATCCGGGCGTACCCGGCGAAGGCGAAGAAGAGCAGGCCGGCGGCGGTGAGCACGCCCCGGACCCCGGCGTCGGCGAAACCGGCCAGCCGGTCGGGCGCGACGTGCGGCACGCCGGTCACCGCCACCACGGCGAGCACGGTGAGCACCACGCCGACCAGGACCCGGGTGGCGGCCGCGGTCTTCCCGATCCCGCGCAGGTTCACGGCGGTCACCGCCAGCACCGCGAGGACCGCGACGAGCCGCGCCCGCCCCGGCCAGAGGTACGCCCCGATGGTGAGGGCCATGGCGGCGCAGCTCGCGGTCTTGCCGATCACGAAGCCCCAGCCGGCGAGGAACCCGGCGAACGGGTGCAGCCGCTCCCGGCCGTAGACGTAGGTGCCGCCGGACTCCGGGTAGCGGGCGGCGAGCCGGGCCGAGCTGGTCGCGTTGCAGAAGGCGATGAAGCCGGCGAGGGCCAGCGCGACCAGCAGGCCGGCGCCGCCGGCCGCCGCCGCGGCGGGACCGAAGACCACGAAGACGCCCGCGCCGAGCATCGACCCGAGCCCGATGACGACCGCGTCGGGTACGCCCAGCCGGCGCGCGAGTTCTGCCACCAGCGCAGGCTAGGACAGGGAGGTGAACGGCCGGTCCCGGTTGCGCAGCGGGCCGGGCAACGGCAGGTCGTCCCAGGGCACCCGGTGCAGCAGGCGGTCCAGCAGCAGGCCGAGCAGCAGCCCGGCGACCGAGTCGGTCAGCCAGTGCCAGCCCAGGTAGCTGGTGGTGCACAGGACCACCAGCGGCGGCACCACCCGGACCACGGTGACCAGCCGGGGCGGGACGGTCCGGCCGAAGGTGCGCAGCAGGGGAGCCAGCAGCAGGGCGAGCACGCCGTACCAGACGATCGCGTTGGCCACGTGCCCCGACGGGTACGACTGGGCGAAGCGCACCGGCAGGTCGTGCTGGAACAGCGGCAGGGTCTGCTCGGGCGCCAGGAACGGCTCCTTCACGCTGGCGCTCGGCGCGGGCCGCGCGGTCCACACCTTCAACGGTCCGATGGTCAGGTAGGTGAGCACGAACCCGGTCACCGGCGGCAGCACCGGGCGGACCGAGCGGAGCCGGACCGCCAGCAGCACGCCGAGCCCCGCCGCGAGCAGGGTCAGCGGGGTGCCCTGGCCGAGCAGGTTGAGCGCCATGGCGACCCACCGGGCGGGAGCCGGCCGGTGCTCGGCGGACCAGTCGGCGACGGCCCGGTCGAGCCCGAAGAGGTGCCTCTCGGCCAGCGCCACGGTGAGCGCCACCAGGGCGGCGAGCAGCAGCCCGTCGAACCACCAGCCGGCCGGCCGGACGGGCCGGAGCCGCAGCATCCGGCGTACCCCTGTGGTCTCCCGCACGCGACCACGCTACCGGCCGCCGGCGGTGCCGGACCGGCGCGGGCGGCGGCGGCTGTGGGCCCAACCACGAAGGGAGGCGCTCGGCCCGGTGAGCGGTCACACTTGTGGCCGTGCGGATCACCTCGGCCCTCGTCGACCCGGCGCTGCTCGACCTTCCCTGGTCGACCCCACTGGAGGAGTGGCCTGCCGAACACCTGGTCGCGCTGCCGCAGGGCATCTCGCGGCACATCGTGCGCTTCGTCCGGCTCGGCGGCTACGTCTACGCGGTCAAGGAGACCGGCGAGCGGGTCGCCGAACGGGAGTACGACCTGCTCCGGGCGCTGGAACGGATCGACTTCCCGTCGGTCGAGGCGATCGCGATCGTTGCCGACCGGCAGACGGACGACGGCGAGCCGCTCGACCCGGTGCTGATCACCCGGCACCTCCAGTTCTCGCTGCCCTACCGGGCGCTGTTCTCCCGGACGCTGCGGCCGGAGACCATGAACCGGCTGCTCGACGCGCTGGCGGTGCTGCTGGTCCGGATGCACCTGACCGGTTTCTTCTGGGGCGACTGCTCGCTGTCCAACACGCTGTTCCGGCGGGACGCGGGCGCCTTCGCCGCCTATCTGGTGGACGCCGAGACCGGTGCGCTGCACCCCTCGCTCTCCAACGGCCAGCGCGGCGAGGACCTGGAGATCGCACGGGTCAACATCTTCGGCGAGGCGCTCGACCTCCAGGCCGCCGGCCTGCTGCACGAGTCGATCGACCCCGAGGCGGTCTGCGAACAGGTGGTGCAGCGCTACGAGCGGCTCTGGCACGAGATCACCTACGAGCAGCAGATCGAGCGGGAGGCCCGGCACGACATCGAGGGCCGGATCCGCCGCCTCAACGAACTGGGCTTCGACGTCGCCGAGGTGGCCATGTCGACCGTCGACAACGGGCGGTACCTGGTCCGGCCCAAGGTGGTCGACGCGGGCTACCACACCCGGCGGCTGCTCCGGCTCACCGGCCTGGACGCCGAGGAGAACCAGGCCCGCAAGCTGCTCAACGACCTGGACGCGTACCGGGTGGAGAGCGACCTGACCGACGAGCAGCAGGCCGCGCACCGCTGGCTGACCGAGGTGTTCGAGCCGGTGGTCCGCGCGGTGCCGGCGCATCTGCGCCGCAAGCTGGAGCCGCAGGAGCTGTTCGCCCAGATCATCGAGCACAAGTGGCTGCTCTCCGAGCGGGCCGGCCGGGACGTCGGGATGCGCCAGGCGGTGCAGTCGTACCTGGCCGACGTGCTGGTGCACCGCCCGGACGAGCAGGCGGTGCTCGGCGTCGAGGTGCCGACCGACGGCTGAGCCGCCCGGCGTCACTCCACCCAGGCGCCCGCCCGCATCACCCGGACCACGTTGAGGTCGTCGTCGAGGACGACCAGGTCGGCGCGGAGACCGGTCTGCAGCGCGCCCACCCGGTCGCCCAGGCCGATGGCACGGGCCGGGGTGGTGGCGACCATCCGGCAGGCGTCCGGCAGGGGAATTCCCGCGCCGACGGCGTGCCGCAGCGCGGCGTCCATGGTCAGGGTGCTGCCGGCGATCGCGCCGTCCCGGCTGAGCCGGGCCACCCCGTCGGCCACCGTGACGGCCTGTCCGCCCAGTTCGTACTCGCCGTCGGGCATGCCGGCGGCGGCCATCGCGTCGGTGATGAGGGCGGCCCGCTCCGGGCCGGCCACCGAGGTGGCGAAGCCGAGCATGCCGTCGTGCAGGTGCACCCCGTCGGCGACCAGCTCGCAGACCACGTTCGAGGCCTCCAGCAGGGCCACCACCGGCCCCGGCTCGCGGTGGTGCACCGGGCGCATCCCGTTGAACAGGTGGGTGCCGACGCTCGCGCCGGCCGCCACGGCCGCCCGGGTCTGCTCCCAGGTGGCGTCGGTGTGCCCGACCGCCGCCACCACGCCGTGCGCGACCAGCAGCTTGATCGCTTCCAGCGCGCCGTCCCGCTCGGGGGCCAGGGTGACCATCCGGACCGCGCCGCCGCCCAGCTCGATCAGCTCGGCCAGCTCCCCGGTCGACGGGTCGCGGAGGAACTCCGGGTTCTGCGCGCCGCAGCGGTCCGCCGACAGGTAGGGCCCCTCGAAGTGGACGCCGGCCAGCACCCCGGACTCGACCAGCGGCCGGTAGGCGGCGGTCGCCTCGCGCATCAGCGCGAACGGGGAGCTGACCAGGCTGGCCAGCAGCGTGGTGGTGCCGTGCCCGAGGTGGAAGTCGGCGGCCTGCCGGGCCGACTCCGCGTCACCGGTGGTGAAGGTGTGCCCGCCCCCGCCGTGGGTGTGCATGTCCACGAAGCCCGGCACGATCCAGTGCCCGTCGCGCACCGTCGGGTACTCGGCGACGGCCCGGATCCGGTCGCCCGCGATCTCGACGCAACCCTGCCGGATCACGCCGGTCGGGGTCACCACCTTGCCGGTCACGCGCAGGGTCATCGGCTCTCCTTCGCCAGGGTGTCCAGGGCCAGCAGGGCGGCACCGAGGCAGCCCGCCTCGTCGCCGAGGGCCGCGGCGACCAGGCGCGGCTCCCGGTGGAAGGTCAGCCGCTCGCGCAGCGCCGTGCGCAGCGGGTCGAACAGCCGGGGACCGGCCTGGGCCAGCCCGCCGCCGATCACGATGGTCGCCACGTCGAAGAGCGCCTGCCCGGTGGCCAGGCCGTCGGCGAGCGCCTCGACCGCCTCCCACCAGACCCGGCCGGCCAGCGGCTCACCGGCCGCCGCCCGGTCGGCCACCTCGGCGGCGGTGGCCGGGGCACCGGCCAGCTCGGCGTAGCGGCGGCCGATCGCC
>NZ_MUYZ01000304.1:0-8218 GCF_003013775.1 Micromonospora sp. MH33 | reverse complement strand
GGCGGCAGCTCACCGCCGGCGCCGCCGCCGGGGACTGGCTGCTGGTCGTGCCCGCCGGCGCCGCGGCGGAGCCGGCGGACCGGATCGCCGCGCTGATCGACGGGGCCGGCGGCAGCGTGCACACGCTGGTCGTCGACCCGGCGACCGCCAGCCGCACCGACCTGGCCGAGCGGCTGCCGGCCGGCGGGTCCACCCGGGTCGTCTCGCTGCTCGCCCTGGACGAGCGCCCCCATCCCGACCACCCGAACGTGCCGGCCGGGCTCACCGGCAACCTCACCCTCGTCCAGGCCGTCACCGACGCCGCGCCGGCCGGGCCACTGTGGCTGCTCACCCGGCAGGCGGTCAGCACCGGCCCGGGCGACCCGCTCGCGCATCCGGCCCAGGCGACCACCTGGGGGCTCGGCCTGGTCGCCGCCCTGGAACATCCCGCGCACATCGGCGGCCTGCTCGACCTGCCGGCCGAACTCGACCCGGCGGCCGGGGAACACCTGCTGCGGGCGCTCACCAACACCGACGGCGAGGACCAGCTCGCGGTGCGCCCCCAGGGCACGCACCTGCGGCGGCTAGCCCGCGCGGCCCGCGCCGAGCTGCCGGACACCCCGGCCTGGCAGCCGCCCGGCACCGTGCTCATCACCGGCGGCACCGGCGCCATCGGCCGGTACGCCGCCACCTGGCTCGCCCGGCACGGCACCCGGCGGCTGATCCTGGTCAGCCGGCGCGGACCGGACGCCCCCGGTGTCGCCGACACGGTGGCCGAGCTGGCCGACCTCGGCGCGCAGGCCCACGTGCTCGCCTGCGACCTGGCCGACCGCGACGCCGTCGCGGCCCTGGTCGACGGGCTGCGCCGCGACGGCGAGACGGTGCGGGCCGTGGTGCACGCCGCCGGTGTCGGCCGCCTCAACCCGGTCGCCGTGGTCACCGCCGACGAACTCGCCGAGGTGGTCTCCGGCAAGACGGCCGGGGCCCGGCACCTCGACGAGCTGCTCGACCCGGACGACCTGGAGCTGGTGGTCTACTTCTCCTCCATCGCCGCGGCGTGGGGGGTCGGCGACCACGGCGCGTACGCGGCGGGCAACGCCTTCCTCGACGCCTGGGCGCAGTCCCGGCCGGCCGGGCGGGCCCGGGTGGTGTCGGTCAACTGGGGACCGTGGGCCGGCGGCGGCATGGTCAGCGACGAGCACGCGGTGGCGATGAGCCGGCGTGGGGTCACGCTGCTCGACCGGGAACCGGCGATGGCCGCGTTGCGCGCCGCGATCGAGGGCGACGGCGCGGTGCTCACCGTCGCCGACGTCGACTGGGCGCGCTTCGCACCCGTCTTCGCGGCCGCCCGGCCCCGGCCGCTGATCAGCGACCTCCCCGAGGTGACGGCGCTGCCCAGCGGGCCGGACCCGGCCGACGAGGGCGGCGCGGAGGTCCTCGCCGGGCTGCGCAAGCGGCTGGCCGACCTCACCGCCGCCGAGCAGAACCGGCTGCTGGTCGAGCTCATCCGCACCGCCGCCGCCGAGGTGATCGGCCACGACGGTCCGTACGCCCTGGAGGCCGACCGGCCGTTCCGGGACCTCGGCTTCGACTCGCTGACCGCGGTGGAACTGCGGGGTCGGCTGGCCCGGCTGACCGGCCTCGACCCGGCCAGCTCGGTGGTGTTCGACTACCCGACCCCGCAGGCCCTCGCCGAGCACCTCCGCGCCCAGCTCGTCGACGAGGCGTCGGTGGCGGCGCTGCCGACCGTCGAGGAGCTGGACCGGCTGGAGGACGCTCTCGCCCTGCGCGAGCGGGACGACATCGGCCGGGTGCGGATCACGCTGCGGCTGCACCGGCTGCTGGAACGCCTCGGCGCCGAGGAGCGGTCCGCCGAGGTCGCCGACGTGACCGACCGGTTGCAGCTGGCCAGCAACCAGGAGCTTTTCGATCTTGTGGACAGGGACCTCGGGCTCTCCTGAGCCGCGCGTCGGGTACCGGTGGAGAACGAGGGAGCGGCATCAACCATGGCGAACGAACCAGTCGGGAACGAGGGAGCGAGACCAACCATGGGGGACGAGGAGCGGCTCCGGGAATACCTGACGCGGGTCATCGCCGAACTGCAGCAGACCCGCCAGCGGCTGCGCGAGGTCACCGCCGAGGAGTCCGAGCCGGTGGCCATCGTGGCGATGAGCTGCCGCTACCCCGGCGGCATCAACTCGCCCGAGGAGCTGTGGCGGTTCGTCTCGGCAGGCGGGGACGCGATCGGCGACTTCCCGGCCGACCGCGGCTGGGACCTCGACCGGCTGCAGCACCCCGACCCGGACAACCCCGGCACCTCGTACACGGCCTCCGGTGGCTTCCTGCCCGACGCCGGGCACTTCGACGCCGCGCTGTTCGGCATCTCGCCGCGCGAGGCGGTCGCCATGGACCCGCAGCAGCGGCTGCTGCTGGAGGTCACCTGGGAGCTGTTCGAGCGGGCCGGCCTCGCCCCGCTGTCGTTGCGCGGCAGCCGTACCGGCGTCTTCATGGGCACCTCCGGCCAGGACTACGCCGCCGTGCTGCACCGCGCTCCCGGCGTGGAGGGCTACGTCCTCACCGGCACCGCCGCCAGCGTGGTCTCCGGCCGGCTCGCGTACACGTTCGGGCTGGAGGGGCCCACGGTCACCGTGGACACCGCCTGCTCGTCGTCCTCCGTCGCCGTGCACCTCGCCTGCCAGGCGCTGCGCGAACGCGAGTGCGGCCTGGCGCTGGCCGGCGGGGCCACCGTGATGGCCACCCCCGGCCCGTTCGTCGAGTTCTCCCGGCAGCGCGGCCTGGCCACCGACGGGCGGTGCAAGTCGTTCGCGGCCGCCGCAGACGGCACCGGCTGGTCCGAGGGCGTCGGGGTGCTGCTGCTGGAACGGCTCTCCGACGCCCGCCGCAACGGTCATCCGGTGCTCGGGATCATCCGCAGTTCCGCGGTGAACCAGGACGGCGCGAGCAACGGCCTCACCGCCCCCAACGGGCCCTCCCAGCAGCGGGTCATCCGGCAGGCCCTGGCCGGCGCGAAACTCACCCCGGACCTGGTCGACGTCGTCGAGGCGCACGGCACCGGCACCACCCTCGGTGACCCGATCGAGGCGCAGGCCCTGCTGGCCACGTACGGGCAGGACCGGGGCGACGCCGCCCCGCTGCTGCTCGGGTCGATCAAGTCGAACATCGGCCACACCCAGGCCGCCGCCGGCATCGCCGGGATCATCAAGATGGTCCTGGCCATGCGGCACGGAGTCGTCCCCGCCACCCTGCACGTCGACCGGCCCACCCCGCACGTCGACTGGACCGCCGGCGCGGTCACCCTGGTCACCGAACCGACCCCGTGGCCGGCCGTGGACCGGCCCCGCCGGGCCGCCGTCTCGTCGTTCGGGATGAGCGGCACCAACACCCACCTCGTCCTCGAACAGCCCGAGGAGGCGCCCGCCCGGCCCGAGCCGGCGGAGCTGCCCGTGCCCGCGCCGGTCCTGCTCACCGGGCGTACCCACACCGCGCTGCGCCAGCAGGCCGAGCGCTGGTCCCGCCGCGTCGCGGACGACGCCGACCTGAGCCCGGCCGACGTCGCCTGGACCTCGGCGGTCTCCCGGTCGCCGCTGGAACACCGGGCCGTGGTGTTCGCCGCCGACCGGGACGAGCTGTCCGCCGCGCTCGACGCGCTCGCCGACGGCCGGCCCGCGCCGCAGGTTGTCACGCACACCGCCGGCACGCCGGGCGAGGTGGTCTTCGTCTTTCCCGGCCAGGGTTCGCAGTGGGCGGGCATGGCGGCCGGCCTGCTCGACACGGCCCCGGTGTTCGCGGAGACCTTTGCCGCCTGTGCGGAGGCGCTGCGTCCGTATGTGGACTGGTCTCTGCTGGATGTGGTGCGGGGCGCGCCGGGCGCGCCGTCGTTGGAGCGGGTCGACGTGGTGCAGCCGGCCCTGTTCGCGGTGGGCGTCTCCCTGGCCGCGTTGTGGCGCTCCTACGGCGTCCACCCGTCGGCCGTGATCGGCCATTCGCAGGGCGAGATCGCCGCCGCGTATGTGGCGGGGGCGTTGACGTTGGACGACGCGGCGGCCGTGGTGGCGTTGCGCAGCCGGGTCATCGCCGGTATCGCCGGCGACGGTGGGATGGTGTCGGTCGCCACGACGGCCGAGGAGGCCGCCGCCACCATCGAGCAGTGGCGCGGGCGGGTCGCCCTCGCGGCCGTCAACGGCCCCACCTCCGTCGTCGTGTCCGGTGACAGCGCCGCCCTCGACGAGCTGGTTGCCCACTACGAGGGCCGCGACATCCGCGTCCGTCGTGTCCCGGTGGACTACGCGTCGCACTCGGCGCACGTCGAGCCGTTGCGCGAGCAGCTCCTCGATCTGCTCGGCGGGCTGCGGCCCCGCGCCGGGGAGATCCGGTTCCGGTCCACGGTGGAGGGCGACTGGATCGACACCGCTTCCCTCGACGCCGACTACTGGTACCGGAACCTGCGGCAGACCGTCGGCTTCGACGAGGCCGTGCGTGATCTGGTGGCTGCCGGCTATCACACGTTCGTGGAGGTCAGCGCCCACCCGGTGCTCACCATGGCGGTGCAGGAGAGCGTGGAGGTGGCCGCCGCCGACCCGACCGCGGTCACCGTCACGGGCACCCTGCGCCGCGACGAGGGCGGCCTCGACCGGTTCCACCGGTCGCTCGCCGAGATCTGGGCCGGCGGCACGCCGGTCGACTGGCGACAAGCCTTCGCCGGCCGCGCCGGCCGCCTCGTCGGCCTGCCCACCTACCCGTTCCAGCGGCAGCACTACTGGGTGCCGGCCGAGGCGCCGGACGCCCCGCCCACCGGCGCCGGCCTGCTCGACCACCGGTTCTGGGACGCCGTCGACCGCGCCGACCTGGACGCCCTGCGCGCCACCCTCGCCGTCGACGACGCCGAGGCCACCGAGTCGCTGCGCACCCTGCTGCCCGTCCTCGCCGGCTGGCGCCGCCAGCAGCAGGAACACTCCCTCCTCGACGGCTGGCGGTACCGGGCCGACTGGCAGGTGGCGCCCGAACCACCCGCCGCCCGCCTCGACGGCACCTGGCTGCTGGCGCTGCCCGCCGGCCTCGACGACGACCCGGTGGTGCGCGCCGTCCGTACCGCGCTGACCGACGCGGGCGCCGACCTGCTGCCGCTGGCCGTCGAACCCGACGCCGACCGGGCCGGGCTCGCCACCGCCCTGGCCGGCACCGAGGTCGCCGGGGTGGTCTCCCTGCTCGCCCGGGAACCGGCGACCGGCCCGGGTGCCGTCCTGCCCGGCCTGGCCACCACCCTCGCCCTGGTGCAGGCGCTCGGCGACGCCGAACTCGACGCGCCGCTGTGGCTGGTCACCCAGGGGGCGGTCAGCGCCGCCGCGTACGACCGGCTCACCGACCCCGGGCAGGGCGCCCTCTGGGGCCTCGGCCGGGTGGTCAGCGTGGAGGCCCCCCAGCGCTGGGGCGGCCTGGTCGACCTGCCGGCCGACCTCGACGGCCGCACCGCCGGCCGGCTCGCCGCGATCCTCGCCGGATCCACCGGAGAGGACCAGCTCGCGATCCGCGCCCCCGGTGTCTTCGCCCGCCGCCTGGTCCGCGCCGGCCTCGGCGACCGCCCCCCGGTGCGGCGCTTCACGCCCGCCGGAACCGCGCTCGTCACCGGCGGCACCGGCGGCCTCGGCGCCCGCGCCGCCCGCTGGCTCGCCACGGCCGGCGCCGAGCACCTCGTCCTGGTCAGCCGGCGCGGCCCCGACGCCCCCGGCGCCGCCGAGCTGGCGGCCGAGCTGCGCGACCTCGGCGCCCGGGTCACCGTCGCCGCCTGCGACATCGCCGACCGGGCCGCCGTCGCCGCCCTGCTCCACCGGGTCCAGGCCGACGGCCCACCGGTACGCACCGTCGTGCACACCGCCGGCGTCGCCCAGACCACCCCGCTCATGGCGATCACCCCCGCCGAGCTGACCGAGGTGACGGCCGGCAAGACCGCCGGCGCCGCGCACCTGCACGACCTCCTCGCCGGCCAGGAGCTCGACGCGTTCGTCGTCTACTCGTCCATCGCCGCCACCTGGGGCAGCGCGGGCCAGGCCGGGTACGCCGCCGGCAACGCGTACCTCGACGCGCTCGTGCAGCAGCGGCGCGCCGACGGGCGGGCCGGCACCGCCATCGCCTGGGGCTCGTGGGGCGAGGGCGGCATGCACACGGCCGACGCCGACCGGCAGCTGCGCAACCGGGGCGTGCCCCCGATGGACCCGGCCATCGCGATGACCGCCCTCCAGCAGGCCCTCGACCACGACAACGTCACCCTCACCGTCGCCGACGTCGACTGGTCCCGGTTCGCCCCCGCGTACGCCTCCGCCCGCCGCCGCCCGCTGCTGGAGGGCGTACCGGAGGCGAAGGCCGCCCTCGACGGCGGGACGCCGCCCGGCGACGGCGACGACGGCCCGGCGGCGACGCTGCGCGCCCGGCTCGCCGGGCTGACCCCGGCGCGGCGGGAGGAGACCCTCGCCGACCTGGTCCGGGAACTCGCCGCCGACGTGCTCGGCCACGACGACGCCACTGCGATCCCGGCCACCACCGCGTTCCGGGACCTCGGCTTCGACTCGCTGACCGCCGTCGAGCTGCGCAACCGGCTGGTCGCCGAGACCGGGCAGCCACTGCCCACCACCCTGGTCTTCGACCACCCCACCCCGGTGGTGCTGGCCCGCTTCCTGCTCGCCGGACTCCTCGGCGCCACCGGAGCGCCCGCCGAGGCCGCCGTCCCGCCCGCCCCGCGCGACGAACCGGTGGCCATCGTGGCGATGGCCTGCCGTTTCCCGGGCGGCGTCACCGACCCGGAGGAGCTGTGGCGGCTCGTCGCCGACGGTGTGGACGCCCTCGGCGACTTCCCCACCGACCGCGGCTGGGACCTCGACCGCCTCATCGACCCCGACCGGGAGACGCCCGGCACCACGTACGCGGACCGGGGCGCCTTCGTGCACGACGCCGCCGACTTCGACGCGGGCTTCTTCGGCATCTCGCCCCGGGAGGCGGCCGCCATGGACCCGCAGCAGCGGCTGCTGCTGGAGGCGTCGTGGGAGGCGATCGAACGGGCAGGGGTTGTCCCGGAGGCGTTGCGGGGTTCGCGAACAGGGGTGTTCGCGGGCACGAACGGCCAGGACTATAGGGCCCTGTTGCTGGTCGCGCCCGACGAGGCGGACGGGTTCGGGGGCACCGGCAACGCGGCGAGCGTGGTCTCGGGTCGGGTGTCGTACGCGTTGGGGCTGGAGGGGCCGGCGGTGTCGGTGGACACGGGGTGCTCCTCGTCCCTCGTCGCGGTGCACCTGGCCGTGCAGGCGCTGCGGCGGGGCGAGTGTGATCTCGCCCTGGCCGGCGGGGTGACGGTGATGGCGACGCCGGGCCTGTTCGTGGAGTTCTCCCGGCAGGGCGGGCTGGCGGCCGACGGGCGGTGCAAGGCGTTCGCGGCGGCGGCCGACGGCACCGGCTGGGGCGAGGGCGTCGGGGTGCTGCTGGTGGAGCGGCTGTCCGACGCGCGCCGCAACGGCCACCCGATCCTCGCCGTGATCCGCGGGTCCGCGGTCAACCAGGACGGCGCGTCCAACGGGCTGACCGCGCCGAACGGTCCGTCGCAGCAGCGGGTGATCCGGCAGGCCCTCGCCGACGGGGGCCTGTCCACGTCGGACGTGGACGTGGTGGAGGCGCACGGCACCGGCACGACGCTCGGTGACCCGATCGAGGCGCAGGCGCTGCTGGCCACGTACGGGCAGGACCGAACCGAACCGCTGCTGCTGGGCTCGATCAAGTCGAACATCGCGCACACCCAGGCCGCCGCCGGCGTCGCCGGGATCATCAAGATGGTGCAGGCCATGCGGCACGGGACGGTGCCGGCGACGCTGCACATCGACGAGCCGTCCCCGCATGTCGACTGGTCGGCGGGCGCCGTGGAGCTGGTGACGGAGGCCCGGCCCTGGCCGGAGACGGGACGGGCCCGGCGGGCCGGCGTCTCCTCCTTCGGCATCTCCGGCACCAACGCCCACCTCGTCATCGAGCAGGCCGACGGGGACGGCCCGACGGCGCCGGTGTCCGCCGCCCCTGCGCTGGTGGAGTCGGACGTGATGGTGTGGCCGGTGTCGGCGCGGTCGAAGGCGGCCCTGCCCGGTCAGGCGGCGCGGCTGGCGCGGCACGTCCGCGAGCACGAGGGGCTGGATCCGGCGACGGTGGCCTGGTCGCTGGCCACGACGCGGTCGACGTTCGACCACCG
>NZ_MUYZ01000303.1:0-8314 GCF_003013775.1 Micromonospora sp. MH33 | reverse complement strand
CGGGTGGCGCTGCCCAGCCGCGGCGGCCCGCCCACCGTGGCCGGCCGCTGGTCCCGGCTGCCCGACCGCGACCTCGACCCCACCCGGCGGGCCGCCGCCCTCGCCGACCTGCTGCTCGAACGGCACGGTGTGGTCACCCGCGGCGCGGTGATGGCCGAGCAGGTGACCGGGGGCTTCGCGGCGGTCTACCCGGTGCTCTCCGCGCTGGAGGAACGCGGCGCGGCCCGGCGCGGCTACTTCGTCGAAGGGCTGGGCGCCGCCCAGTTCGCCGTGCCCGGTGCGGTGGACCGGATCCGCGCCCTCGCCGACCCCGCCGACGGCAGCCGGGGCCGGGGCGGGCCGACCGTCGTGCTCGCCGCCACCGACCCCGCCAACCCCTACGGCGCGGCGCTGCCCTGGCCCGACCGGGTGGTCGACTCCGGCGACGGGGCGGCACCGGCCACCGGCCACCGGGCCGGGCGCAAGGCCGGTGCGCTGGTCGTGCTGGTCGGCGGCGACCTGGTGCTCTACGTCGAGCGGGGCGGGCGGACCATCCTCTCGTTCACCGACGACACCGACACGCTGGCCGCGGCCGGCAAGGCGCTCGCCGACGCGGTGCATTCCGGCGCGCTGGGCGCGATCTCGGTGGAACGCGCCGACGGCGAGGCGGTGCACTCCTCGCCGCTGCGGGACGCGCTGACCGCCGCCGGCTTCCGCGCCACCCCCCGCGGCCTACGCCTCCGCGGCTGACCCACCCCGCCTCGCACCTCGCAACGCGCGCCTCACGCTGCTGCCCCACGCCCACAGGTCGCTTGCCACGTGTGCCACGGGCGGGGGAAGTGTGCGGAGCGGGAGTGCCGTGGTCGTTAGGGTGTGCTGCGCAGACGACGAGGGGGACGGATGGCCTCGATCCAGGTACGACCCGCCGGAGCCGGCGACCACGCCGACGTCGCGGCGCTGCACGGGCGCGAGTGGGGCGGCCCGTACGTGGTGGTCCACGACACCCGCTACGACCTGCGGGAACTGCCCACCCTGGTGGCGGTGGACGGGGCGCGGGCGGTCAAGCCGAGCATCCCGTACCTGGGCGAGGACGACATCCCGCTGCACGACGAGCTGCGGCTGGAGCGGCGGCTGGCCGCGCCGGCGGCCCGGCCGTGACCGGCCCCGGCGGGGCGCCGGCGGGCGGTCCCTGGATCTCGTTGACCACCGACTACGGCCTGGCCGACGGCTTCGTGGCGGCCTGCCACGGGGTGCTCGCCCGGCTCGCCCCGGCCGCCCGGGTGATCGACGTGACGCACCTGGTGCCGCCCGCCGACGTACGACGTGGCGCGGCGGTGCTCGCGCAGGCCGTGCCGTACCTGCCGGTGGGCGTGCACGTGGCGGTGGTCGACCCGGGCGTCGGCACCCCACGGCGGGGCATCGCGCTGGCCACTCCGGGCGGGCTGCTGGTCGGCCCGGACAACGGGCTGCTGCTGGACGCCGCCGAGGCCCTCGGCGGGGTCACCGGGGTGGTCGAGCTGACCAACCCGGCCTGGCTCGCCCCGGCGGTCTCTCGAACCTTCCACGGGCGGGACGTGTTCGCCCCGGTCGCCGCGCGGTTGGCGCTCGGCGCGCCGCTGGCCGAGGCCGGCCCGGCCGTGGACCCGGCCGCGCTGGTCCGGCTGCCCGCGCCGCTGGTCCGCGCCGACGACACGGGCTTCACCGCCGAGGTGCTGACCGTCGACCACTTCGGCAACGTCCAGCTCGCCGCCCCTGGTGAGCTGCTGTCCGGGCTGCCGGAGCGGGTACGGGTGGCCGGCCGGGCGGCGGTGCACGGGCGGACCTTCGGTGACGCGCCGGCCGGCGGGCTGGTCGCGTACGTGGACTCGGCCGGGCTGGTGGCGCTGGCGGTCAACACCGGCCGCGCGGTCGACCTGCTCGGCGTTCGCCCGGGCGCGGTGGTGACGGTGACGGGCGACTGAGCGCCCGGCGGCGCGGGACCGCCGGGCGAGGGAGGATGGAGGGGTGCCCGAAGGCGACACCGTCTGGAACACCGCCCGCGTCCTCCAGCGCGCCCTGGCCGGCGCCCGGCTCACCGGCTCCGACTTCCGCGTGCCGCAGCTCGCCGCGACCGACCTGACCGGCTGGACCGTGCGGGAGTCGGCCAGCCGGGGCAAGCACCTGCTGCTCCGGCTGACCGCCCCGACCGACGCCGCCGCACCGGCCGACGGCGGCGGGCGGGACTGGACCCTGCACTCGCACCTGCGGATGGACGGCGCCTGGCGGGCGTACGCCCCGGGCGAGCGGTGGGCGGCCCGGCCCGCGCACCTGATCCGGGTGGTGCTCCGCTCCCCCGGCGCGGTGGCGGTCGGCTACCACCTGCACGAGCTGGCCCTGATCCCGACCGCCCAGGAGGAGTCGCTGGTCGGCCATCTCGGCCCGGACCTGCTCGGCCCCGACTGGGATCCGGACGAGGCGGTCCGCCGGCTGGCCGCCCACCCGGACGAGACCATCGGGGAGGCGCTGCTGGACCAGCGCAACCTGGCCGGGGTGGGCAACCTCTACAAGTGCGAGGTGCTGTTCCTGCGCGGGGTCTCCCCGTGGACGCCGGTCGGCGCGGTGCCCGACCTGGCCGGCACGGTCGGCCTCGCCCAGCGGCTGCTCGCCGCCAACCGGGGCCGCTGGACGCAGAGCACCACCGGCTCGCTGCACCGCGGGCAGACCAGCTACGTCTACGGCCGCCGGGCGCAGCCCTGCCGGCGCTGCGGCACGGCGATCCGCAAGGAGGAGCTGGGCGAGCGGGTGACCTACTGGTGCCCGGCCTGCCAGCCGGACCGCCCCTGACGCCCCTGCCGGGGGCGGGCCGGAACCGGCGGGTGGAGGTCCGCTCCGGCCGGCAGCGGGGCGGGCCGGCACGTGGAACTTCCACGAACCACCCAAGATCGCCTGAGATAGGGACGATTGGGTAGTTCCCTCCGCACCTTCGGCGTCGCATGCTGCGGTGGAGTGCTCACCGATCGTCAGCAGCGCGTACGCCCGCCACGTCGGGGTGACGGCAGGCGCGCCCGGACCCCGGGGAGAGCCATGGTGCTGTTCCGCAGACTCCGGCCGGGATGGACGGACCGGGCCGCCCGGACCGCCGAGGGCCACGCGCCGACGGTGCCCGCCGCCCGCGCCGCCGAGGAGGAGACCGGGCCCACCCCGGCCAGCCTCGACCCGGCCGCCGTGCCGCGCTGCTTCGGCCCGGTGCCGAACTTCGCCGCCAGCCCGCTGCCCGCGCTCGACCGGGACGGCCGGCCGGTGCCCGGTACCGGCATCCGGAAGTTCGTCGACCCGCTGCCGGTGCCCGGCCCGCTGGCCACCGCCGGGCTGGGCGCCCGCCTGCCGGTCGCGGTCCCCGACACGATCAGCTGGCCGGGCTGCGACTACTACGAGATCGGCCTCCAGGAGTACGCGCAACGCCTGCACCGCGACCTGCCGGCCACCCGGCTACGCGGTTACCGCCAGCTCAACCTGGGCACCGACGCGTCCGGCCACAACACGGTGAGCCCGCCCGACCGGCCCTGGCACCTGGGTCCGATGATCGTCGCCCGGCGCGGCCGGCCGGTCCGGATCAAGTTCATCAACCAGCTGCCCACCGGCCGGGCCGGCGAACTCTTCCTGCCGGTCGACGAGACGGTCGACGGGGCCGGGACCGGCCCGCTGGACGGGCCCGCGCCGTACCCGGGAAACCGGGCCGTGCCGCACCTGGCGGGGGCGCAGACGGCGTGGATCAGCGCCGGCAACCCGTGGCAGTGGGTCACCCCGGCCGGCGAGATCACCCCGTACCCGACGGGGGTGGGGGTGACCCCGGTGCCGGACATGCCGCCGCCCGGCGCGGGCGCCACCACGCTCTACTTCCCGAACGAGCAGAGCGGCCGGCTCATGTGGCTGCACGACAACACCCTGGGCCTGTCCCGGCTCACCGTCTACTCCGGGCAGCTGGCGCTCTACCTGCTCACCGACCCGGCGGAGGAGCGGCTGGTCGACGACGGGGTGCTGCCGGCCGACCAGCTTCCCCTGGTGATCGAGGACAAGACCTTCGTGCCGGACGACGCCCAGCTCGCCGCCCAGGATCCCACCTGGGACCGGGACCGCTGGGGCGCCAAGGGCAGCCTCTGGCACCCGCACGTCTACCAGCCCCGGCAGAACCCGTACCGGAGCACCGGCGGGAACCCGACCGGCCGCTGGGACTACGGCCCGTGGACCCACGACCCGGACGGCGGGGCCAGCCCCTGGGTCGCCCCGGTGCCGAACCCGCACCACGACCCGGTCACCGAGCCGGACGAGCCACCGCTGGCGCCGGGCGTGCCGCACCCGTCGGCCGTGCCCGAGGCGTACGGGGACACCCCGCTGGTGAACGGGGTCGCCTACCCGTACCTGGAGGTCGCGCCGCGCGCGTACCGGTTCCGGATCCTCAACGCCTGCGCCGACCGGACGCTCAACCTCCAGCTCTACCGCGCCGGCTCGGACCGGCCGATGTGGACCGAGAGCGGCGCGGCGGGCGACCCGCGCGCCGGCGAGGTGCCGATGGTCGACGCGGCCCGGGCTGCTGGCCGGCCGGCGCACTGGCCGGTCGACGGGCGCGAGGGCGGGGTGCCCGACCCGGCCGCCGCCGGACCCGAGCTGGTCCAGATCGGCAACGAGGGCGGCCTGCTGCCCGCCCCCGTGGTGTGGCCGAACCGCCCCATCGGCTACCGGTACGACCGCCAGGACCCGACCGTGCTCAACGTGGACGGGCACACCCTGCTGCTCGCCCCCGGCGAGCGGGCCGACGTGGTGGTGGACTTCGCCACCGTCCCGCCGGGCAGCACGCTGATCCTCTACAACGACTGCCCGGCGCCGCTGCCCCGGTTCGACCCCCGCTACGACCAGCACACCGGCGCCCCGGACCGCACCGCCACCGGCGGCCTCCCCGCCGCCCGCCCCGGCTACGGGCCGAACACCCGGACCCTGCTCCAGATCCGGGTCACCGGCACCCCGGCCGCGCCGTACGACCGGGACCGGCTCGCCGCCCGGCTGCCCGGCGCGTACGCGGAGAGCCAGCGACCGCCGATCGTGCCGCAACCGGCCTACGACGCGGCCTTCGGCACCCGCACCCCCGGCGAGACGCTGGTGCCGGCGCGCGCCACCTCGGTCACCTTCACCCCGGCCGGCGCGGTCGCCCCGGTCACCCTGCCGCTGGCCGTGAAGTCGGTCGGGCAGGTCTTCGAGCCCCGGCACGGCCGCGCGGTGGGGCGGCTCGGGGTCGGCCACCCGAACGCCGGGCCGCGGACCCCGGCGACCCTGCCGCTCGGCCCGGTCGACCCGGCCACCGAGGTGCTGTACGCCACCGAGCCGACCGTGCCGGTGGGCGCGCCGGCCGACGGCACCCAGCTGTGGCGGATCGTCGGCGACGCACCCCGCACGCACCCCGTGCACATCGAGGGCTGCGACGTGCAACTGGTCAACCGGGTCGGCTGGGACGGCACGGTCCGCCCGCCGGACGCGGGCGAGCTGGGCTGGAAGGACACCGTCCGGGTCAACCCGCGGGAGGACGTGATCGTGGCCCTGCGCCCGGTCCCGCCGACCCTGCCCTTCAAGATCGGCGACAGCGTACGGCTGCTCGACCCGACCCGGCCGGCCGGCGCCCGGCTGGACGCCGGCCCGGTCAGCCCCGTCGACGGACGGCCCGCCGTGGTGGTCAACCAACTGGTCAACCTGGGCTGGGAGTACCGCTGGCAGACCCGCTCGGCGGGGCTGCGCGACCAGGGCATGAGCCGGCCGCTGGTGCTGCGGGTGGCGCCCAGGGCGCCGACCGGGCTGACGGCCACCCCGGCGCCCGGCTCGGCCACCGCGCTGCCCGCCATCGCGCTGGCCTGGACCGGCAACGGCAGCCGCCCGCCGGCCACCAGCCACCGGCTGCAACGCGCCACCGACGCGGCCTTCACCGCCGGGCTCACCGAGATCACGGTGGCCGCCGCCGCCACCCGGTACACCGACGCGACCGTCACCCCGGGGGTCACCTACCACTACCGGATCCGGGCCGAGAACGCGGTGAGCTGCTCGGCCTGGTCGAACAGCGTCCCCGCCTCGGTGCAGCTCACCGCGCCGGCGAAGCTGGCCGCCGTGGTGCCGCCGGCCGCGCCGCTGCGGGTCGCGCTGCGCTGGGCCAACCGCTCCTTCGCCACCGGCGTGGACGTGCAGCGGGCCACCAACCCGACGTTCACCAGCGGGCCGGGCACCACCGCCATCGCCGTCGGCGAGGCCCACCTCGACCCGGCGGTCGCCCCGGACACCACCTACTACTACCGGGTACGCACCACCTATCTGGGCGCGGCGTCACCCTGGTCGACGGTGGCCACCGTGACCGCCCCGCCCCGCCCCGGCCTGCCGACCGGGGTGCTCGCCACCGCCACCGCGCCCGCTCCGGACACCGCCACGGTGATCCTGAGCTGGTCGGCCAGCACGCCGACCGGGGCGGGCGCCGGCTTCGTGGTGCAGCGCGCCAGCGACGCCGGCTTCACCCACGACGTGGCCACCTTCAGCGTCACCGGCCGGGGCTTCACCAACACCGGCCTCGCCCGGGGCGTCACCTACCACTACCGGATCCGCTCGACCAACGTCGTCGGCACCTCGCCCTGGACCACCCCCACCCAGGTCACCACCCCGGACTGACGTCAGTGGGTACGGAGGGGGGTGTGCGCGGTACGGAGTTCGGCGAGGGCGGAGGCGACGCCGTGCAGCAGGTCGGTGGCCTCGGTGAGGCGGGCGGCCGAGGGGTCCTGGGTGCTCGGGTGGGCGTCCTCGGCCACGTAGCCGGCGGCGGCCACCACGAGCCCCTCGTACGCGGCCACCCCGCTCTCCAGCTGGCCGACCAGGGTGGCGTGCGCCTCGGCGAGCGACCCGCGCGCCTCGGCCGGGGCGAGCTTCAGGGCACGTTCCACGCCGGCCACCCGGTTGGCCAGGTCACGCAGGGAGCGGTCGGCCTCGGCCGCCTCGCGGACGGCCGGCTCGGCCAGCCCGGTGAGCCGGCCGGCCAGCCCGGCCAGGGTCAGCACCGCCCAGCCGCGCGGGGTCACCGCCCCACCCGCCGTACCCGCGTCATGCCGCTCCCCTCCCGCCGTGAGGGCCCATCCTAAGGCCCGGCGCGGGCCGGGTGCCGCGGTGCCGCGGGGGATCAGGCGACCCGGCGGCGGACCGGCTTCCGGGGAGCGGGCGGGGCGGGCAGCACCTGCACCTCGAACCCGGCCCGGGCGAACACCTCGATCGCCCGGTGCTCGGCGGGGCCCAGGTCGGCCGCCGCCGCGCCGGTGTCGAGCAGCGCGGTCACCAGGCAGCCGGAGCACCCGGCGCCACGGATCCCGCAGGTGTCGCAGTCGATGAGCATCAACGCCTCCTGACGCGTGGCCGGTGGCGCACAGGAGAGGGACCACCACCGTCGGTCACCATCAGGCTAGGCCGGGGGTATGACAGAACCGGACAACGAGGCAGCACCTACCCCGAATCCGATCACCGAGCCTCAGGACCGGGCGAGCCGCCGCAGCAGCGAGTCCGCCCCGAGCGGGTAGGCGCCGTGCCGGCGTACCCCGTCGGCGACCTCGCGGTCGGAGGAGACCACCACCACCGGCCGCCCGGCCGGCTCGGCACGGACCAGCCGGCGGATCAGCTCGTCCGCCGTCTCCCCCTTGCGGGAGAAGAGCACCCGCACCCCGCGCGGCGTGGGCGGCAGCCCGTGGATCCGCTCGGCGCCGTCGAAGACCACGGTGACCTCGTCGCCGGTCTGCGCGGCGATCCCGCCCAGCCCGCTGATCAGCCGCTTGCGCTGCTGCTCCAGCGACATCTCGCCGAAGCCCCGCTTGGTGACGTTGTAGCCGTCCACCACCAGGTGCGCCTTGGGCAGGGCGAGCAGCTGGTCGAGCCGGGCCGGGTCGTCGGTGTCCCGCGCCCGGGCCGCGGCCCCGGCCGGGGTGGCCGCCGACTGGTCGGCGAACGCGTCGGCCACGAAGTCGGCGGGCAGCTTCTCCACCGGGTCCAGGGCCAGCTCGCGGCGGAGCCCGACGGCGGCCTGGCCGATCGTCTCCAGCAGCAGCCAGAGCTTCGCCTCGTCGACCGAGCGGGCCTCCTTGGCGCTGACCCGGGCCACCCCGGCCGCGGCCTCCGCCTCGGCCAGCCGGGCCCGGGCGCGGCGCAGCTCGGCGTCCGCGTCGGCCGCCGCGCGGGCCGCCCGGCCCCGCTCGGTCGCCAGCATCTCGGTGGCCTTGCGCTCCCGGGCCTGGGTCTCCCGCAGGGTACGGGTGAGCTGCCGGGCCTCCTCCCGAAGCTGGCCCAGCTCCTC
>NZ_MUYZ01000302.1:0-8344 GCF_003013775.1 Micromonospora sp. MH33 | reverse complement strand
GGCGGGGCGCCGGGCTCCGGCTCGGCCGGGCCGGAGCTCACAGGCCCTCCGCCCGGTCCTCGCCGAGCGCGGTGAGCCGGTCGCGCAGCCGGGACGCCTCGGCCGGTCGCAGGCCCGGCACCCGGGCGTCGCTGGCCGCCGCGGCGGTGTGCAGCTGCACGGTGGCCAGGTCGAATGCGCGTTCCAGGGGCCCCGCGCTCACGTCGACGAACTGCATCCGGGAGTACGGCACGATGGACAGCCGCCGCACCAGCAGCCCGTGCCGGACCAGCAGGTCGTCCGCCCGCTCGGCGTAGCCCCAGGCGCGCACCGCGCGGACGATGGTGACCGCCCGCCAGGCGGCCAGCAGCAGCGCCACACCCATCGCGGCACCGAACAGCCAGTGCCCGGCGACCGCCCAGGCCACGCCGAGCACCACCAGCGCCACGGCGAGCAGGATGCCGAGCCGGATCAGCTCCACCCAGATCAGGTCGTGGGAGATCCGCTGCCACCGGACGGTCTCCGGCCAGGGCTCCAGAGGGCCGGTCGGGGCCGGCCGCCGGCCGGCGAGGTCGTCACCGTTCACCCGGGTGATCCGCTGCGCTCAATCACCCTTCGAGCGTAGGCGATCCCGGCACCGGTACGACCTCGCGCAGGAAGCCGCGCGCGTCGAGGAAGTCGCCCAGCGACCCGCGGTGCGCGGTGCAGGCCAGCCAGGTCTTGCGGCGCTCCGGCGGGTGGAGGCGGGGATTGTTCCAGCGCAGCTCCCACACGGCGGGGGCGCGACATCCCCGCGCCGAACAGATCAGCGGTTCGTCGGGGGGAGCGGGAGTGGTCACCGGGGCGAGTCTAGGGCCGCACGCCGGGAGCTTTAGCGCCGGGCGGCCACGGGGGGAGCCGCCCGGCGACGGGATGAATCGTACACACGCCGGACCCCTGGTTGTCCACCCGTGTTCAGGGTTTTCCGGGCCGCCGGACGGCGCGGCGAAAATCGTCCCTCTCCCGCCCTCGGCTCTCAGCGAGGCATGACAGTCTTGATACGCACCACACCGCGACGACGACCAAGCTGTGGAGGACCGGTGGCCCAGCCGACCACGCCCGACGCCCCGACCCCGACCGAGGCCGCGCCGGACGCGCCGCCTCCGGCGACCACCACTCCGGCCCAGGACGCCACCCTGCTGGAGCGGGCGCTGTTCGAGATCAAGCGGGTGATCGTCGGTCAGGACCGGATGGTCGAGCGGATGTTCGTGGCCCTGCTCGCCCGCGGCCACTGCCTGCTGGAGGGGGTGCCCGGCGTCGCCAAGACGCTCGCCGTGGAGACCCTGGCCAAGGTGGTCGGCGGGTCGTTCGCCCGGGTCCAGTTCACCCCCGACCTGGTGCCGGCCGACATCATGGGCACCCGGATCTACCGGCAGTCCAGCGAGAAGTTCGACGTCGAGCTGGGCCCGGTCTTCGTCAACTTCCTGCTCGCCGACGAGATCAACCGGGCCCCGGCGAAGGTGCAGTCGGCGCTGCTGGAGGTGATGGGCGAGCGCCAGGTGTCCATCGGCGGCGAGACCCACCGGGTGCCGGACCCGTTCCTGGTGATGGCCACCCAGAACCCGATCGAGCAGGAGGGCGTCTACCCGCTGCCGGAGGCGCAGCGGGACCGGTTCCTCATGAAGATCGTGGTGGGCTACCCCACCGACGCCGAGGAGCGCGAGATCGTCTACCGGATGGGCGTCGCCCCGCCCGAGCCGGCGCGGGTCTTCGACACCCCGGACCTGATCGCGCTCCAGCACAAGGCCGACCAGGTCTTCGTGCACAACGCGCTGGTCGACTACGCGGTCCGGCTGGTCCTCGCCACCCGGGCCCCCGCCGAGCACGGCATGCCCGACGTCGCGCAGCTCATCCAGTACGGCGCCAGCCCCCGCGCCTCGCTCGGTCTGGTCCGGGCCACCCGGGCGCTGGCCCTGCTGCGCGGCCGCGACTACGCCCTGCCGCAGGACGTGCAGGACATCGCCCCGGACATCCTGCGGCACCGGCTGGTGCTCAGCTACGACGCGCTCGCCGACGACGTGCCGGCCGACCACATCGTGCACCGGGTGATGTCGACCATCCCGCTGCCCGCCGTCGCGCCCCGGCAGCAGGCCACGCCGCCGCCACCGGCCGTGCCGCACGGCGGCTGGCCCGGGCAGCGGCCGTGACCCCACCCACCCGGCTGCCGGCCGGGAACGAGCGCTCCGGCGCCGTCCTCGCCCGGTTGCAGCTCATGGTCACCCGCAAGTTGGACGGGCTGCTCCAGGGCGACTACGCCGGGCTGCTGCCCGGACCGGGCAGCGAGGCGGGGGAGTCCCGCGAGTACCGCCCCGGCGACGACGTACGCCGGATGGACTGGCCGGTCACCGCCCGCACCACCATGCCGCACGTCCGGCGTACCGTGGCCGACCGGGAGCTGGAGACCTGGCTGGCGGTCGACCTCTCGGCCAGCCTGGACTTCGGCACCGGGCAGTGGCTCAAGCGGGACGTGGTGATCGCCGCCGCGGCCGCCCTGGCCCACCTGACTGTCCGGGGCGGCAACCGGATCGGCGCCGTGGTCGGCACGGGCGCGCCGGCGCCGGTCAGCCGGTGGCGGGGCGGCGGCCCGCCCGCCGGGCCGGGGACGCTGCACCGGCTGCCCGCCCGGGGCGGGCGCAAGGAGGCGCAGGGACTGCTGCGGGCCATCGCCGGCACCGAGATCCGGCCCGGCCGCAGCGACCTGGGCGTCCTCGTCGACATGCTCAACCGCCCGCCGCGCCGGCGGGGCGTGGCGGTGGTGATCTCCGACTTCCTCGCGCCGCCGCAGCAGTGGGGCCGGCCCGTCCGTAAGCTGCGGGTCCGACACGACGTGCTGGCCATCGAGGTGGTCGACCCGCGTGAGCTGGAACTGCCCGATGTGGGGGTGCTGCCGGTGGTCGACCCGGAGACGGGGGAGCTGCACGAGGTGCAGACCGCCGACCCGGGCCTGCGCCGCCGGTACGCCGAGTCGGCGGCCGCCCAGCGCGCGGCGATCGCCGCCGAGCTGCGCACCGCCGGCGCGGCCCACCTGCGACTGCGTACCGACCGAGACTGGCTGCTGGACATGGTGCGTTTCGTGGCCGCGCAGCGGCACGCCCGTACCCGAGGGACGACCCGATGATCCGTTTTCTGCAACCGTGGTGGCTGCTGGCCGTGCTGCCGGTGCTCGCCCTGGCCGCCGCGTACGTCTGGCGGCAGCTGCACCGCCGGCAGTACGCCATGCGGTTCACCAACGTGGACCTGCTGCGCACCCTGGCGCCGAAGGGGCTGGGCTGGCGGCGGCACGCGGCGGCCACCGCCTTCCTGCTCTGCCTGCTGGTGCTCGCCACCGGGCTGGCCCGGCCGGCGATCGACACCAAGGAGCCCCTCGAACGGGCGACGGTGATGCTCGCCATCGACGTGTCGCTGTCGATGCAGGCCGACGACGTGGCGCCGAACCGGCTGGAGGCTGCGCAGGAGGCGGCCAAGCAGTTCGTGGGCGAGCTGCCGGAGAGCTACAACCTGGGGCTGGTCTCGTTCGCCAAGTCGGCGAACGTGCTGGTCCCGCCGACCAAGGACCGGGGAGCGGTGACCACCGCCATCGACGGCCTGGTGCTGGCCGAGGCGACGGCCACCGGCGAGGCGGTCTTCACCTGCCTGGAGGCGATCCGCTCGGTGCCGGCGGACGGCGCGGCCGGCATCCCGCCGGCCCGGATCGTGCTGCTCTCCGACGGGTACCGCACCTCGGGCCGGTCGGTGGAGGAGGCGGCCGCCGCGGCGCAGGCGGCCAACGTGCCGGTCTCCACCATCGCGTTCGGCACCGACTCCGGCCAGGTGGACATCGGCGGACAGCTCCAGCGGGTGCCGGTGGACCGGATGGCGCTGTCGCAGCTCGCGGAGACCACCCAGGGCTACTTCTACGAGGCCGCCTCGGTCAGCGAGCTGAAGCAGGTCTACCAGGACATGGGCAGCTCGATCGGGTTCCGGACCGAGCCGCGGGAGATCACCCAGTGGTACGCGGGGATCGCCCTGCTCCTCGCGCTCTGCGCGGGCGGGCTGAGCCTGCTCTGGTCGTCCCGCCTGATCTGAGGCGGGACGACTCGGGACCGGCCGGTGGCGGTCAGTGACCGCCGCCGGCCAGGACGAAGAGGACGGCCACCCAGACGGCGGCGAGGGTGAAGCCCAGCGGGGCGACGTAACGGCTCATGGGACTGCTCCGTGGCGACGGACGGTCCGGGCGGGACGGACCGCGGGGGGTGGATCAGGACGTACGCACACGAAGTCGTGACCGGGGTGCTCCGCCCGGGCCGCGCGGCACGGTCGCCCCGGCGGACGGCCGAGGAGATCGGGGCGGTGCGGGGGGCGGGGAGCGGGGTCAGCCGCGCCGGCTGAGTCGTGGCTCAGCGGGGCTGACGGTCGGCCCGGCCACGACTGGGAGGATCGCTATCTCGCACAGCGATCACCTCCTGCGGTCGGCGGGGCTCGACGGCGGGCGAATCCACTGCCCGCAAACGTCGATCATCGTACACCCGGCACGCCGGCGGCACGCACTCGGCCGACCGGTCCACGCACCCCGGCCCGACCGGGCCGGCGGGGTTTCCGGCGGGCCGCCCGCGTTAGCGCTTACCTGCCGGTAACCCCTAGGCTCGCCACCGACTGGGAGATCAGCTGAGCAGAGGGGGAACCGTGGCCCGTACCGTGCTGGTGACCGGCGGAAACCGGGGAATCGGCCTGGCCATCGCGCAGGCCTTCGCCAAGCAGGGTGACCGGGTGGCGGTGACCCACCGCAGTGGCGAGGCCCCGGCGGGACTGTTCGGCGTGCGGTGTGACGTGACCGACGCCGAGTCGGTGGACGCCGCGTTCACCGCGATCGAGGCCGAGCTGGGCCCGGTCGAGGTGCTGGTCGCCAACGCCGGCATCACCGACGACACGCTGCTCATGCGGATGTCCGAGGAGCAGTTCACCCGGGTGCTCGACACCAACCTGACCGGCGCGTTCCGGGTCGCCAAGCGGGCCTCGACGAAGATGCTCCGCGCCAAGTGGGGCCGCATGATCTTCATCTCCTCGGTGGTCGGCCTCTACGGCGGCGTCGGTCAGGTCAACTACGCGGCCAGCAAGGCCGGCCTGGTCGGGGTGGCCCGCTCGATCACCCGCGAGCTGGGCAGCCGCAACATCACCGCGAACGTGGTGGCGCCCGGCTTCATCGACACCGACATGACCGCGGCGCTGCCCGAGGAACGGCGCGCCGAGTACCGCAAGGCCATCCCGGCCGGCCGTTTCGCCGAGCCGGAGGAGGTGGCCGGCGTGGTCACCTGGCTCGCCTCGGACGCCGCCGGATACATCTCCGGCGCCGTCGTCCCGGTCGACGGCGGCCTGGGCATGGGCCACTGAGAAAGTACGGAGGAGATAGCACAATGTCCGGACTCCTGGCCGGTAAGCGGCTGCTGGTCACCGGCGTCATCACCGACGCCTCGATCGCCTTCTCGGTGGCGAAGCTCGCCCAGGAGAACGGCGCGCAGGTCGTGCTCACCGGCTACGGCCGGCTCTCCCTGGTCGAGCGGATCGCCAAGCGGCTGCCCGAGCCGGCGCCGGTGATCGAGTTGGACGTCACCAGCGCCGAGCACCTGGCCGGCCTGGCCGACCGGGTACGCGAGCACGTCGACGGCCTCGACGGGGTGGTGCACTCGATCGGCTTCGCCCCGCAGAGCTGCCTCGGCGGCGGCTTCCTCGACGCGCCCTGGGAGGACGTGGCGACCGCGCTCCAGGTCTCCACCTACTCCTACAAGTCCCTCGCCATGGCGGCGCTGCCGCTGATGTCGGCGGGCGGCGCCGTGGTGGGCCTCACCTTCGACGCCACCAAGGCCTGGCCGGTCTACGACTGGATGGGCGTGGCCAAGGCCGGGCTGGAGTCCGCCTCCCGCTACCTGGCCCTGCACCTGGGCAAGCAGGGCATCCGCAGCAACCTGGTCGCCGCCGGGCCGCTGCGCACCATCGCCGCCAAGTCCATCCCCGGCTTCGACCAGTTCGAGACCGCCTGGGCCGAGCGCGCCCCGCTGGGCTGGAACCTGACCGACCAGGAGCCGGCCGCGCGGGCCTGCCTGGCGCTGCTCTCCGACTGGTTCCCGGCCACCACCGGCGAGATCGTCCACGTCGACGGCGGCTACCACGCGATCGGCGCCTGACACCGGGCGCGAAACCCGCTCGACCCGGGGTGGTCGCCGGACCGGCACGGCCGTCGGGGGAGAATGGCCTCATGGCGTACGACGCGTTGGTGCTGGTCTCCTTCGGCGGCCCCGAGCGGCCCGAGGACGTGCTGCCCTTCCTGCAGAACGTGACCCGGGGGCGGGGCGTGCCGCCGGAGCGGCTCGCCGAGGTCGCCGAGCACTACCTGCACTTCGGCGGGGTGTCGCCGATCAACCAGCAGTGCCGTGACCTGCTCGCGGCGATCCGGGAGGACTTCGCCGCGCACGGCGTCGACCTGCCGGTCTACTGGGGCAACCGGAACTGGGACCCGATGCTCGCCGACACGGTGGCGCAGATGCGCGACGACGGCATCCAGCGGGCCCTCGCCTTCGTCACCAGCGCCTACGGCGGCTACTCGTCCTGCCGGCAGTACCAGGAGGACATCGCCGCGGCCCGGGCCGCCGTCGGCCCGGACGCCCCGCTGATCGAGAAGCTGCGCCAGTTCTGGGACCACCCGGGCTTCGTCGAGCCGCACGCCGACGCGGTCCGGGCCGCGCTGGCGCAGCTCGACCCGGCCCGGCGGGACAGCACCCGGCTGGTGTTCACCGCGCACTCGGTGCCGGTGTCGGCGGCCGCCACCGCCGGCCCGCACGGCGGCCGGTACACCGCCCAGCTCGAGGAGACCGCCCGGTTGGTGCACGCCGCCGCCGCGCCGGACCTGCCGTACGACCTGGTCTGGCAGAGCCGCTCCGGCCCGCCGCAGGTGCCGTGGCTGGAGCCGGACATCAACGACCACCTCGCCGCCCTGGCCGGCCAGGGCGTGACCGGCGTGGTGGTCAGTCCGATCGGGTTCGTCTCCGACCACCTCGAGGTGGTCTGGGACCTGGACACCGAGGCCCTCGACACGGCCAAGCAACTCGGGCTGGACTTCGTCCGCGCCGGCACGCCCGGCACCGACCCGCGGTTCGTGGCGATGGTCCGCGAGCTGGTGCTGGAACGGACCGCCCCGGACGGCGGGCGGTTCCGCCGCCGGCTCGGCGAGCTGCCCACCTGGGACACCTGCCCGGCGCTGTGCTGTGTGCCCCCGGCCCGCCGTCCCTGAGCCCGACCACCTCCGACACCCCCTGGGGACGACACATGCATGACCGCAAGCCGGTACAGAGCTGGCTCACCGACATGGACGGCGTGCTGGTGCACGAGGGCCAGCCGGTGCCCGGCGCGCCCGAGTTCGTCAAGCGGCTGCGCGCCTCCGGCAAGCCGTTCCTGGTGCTCACCAACAACTCGATCTACACGCCGCGCGACCTGCAGGCCCGGCTGGCCCGGATGGGGCTGGACGTGCCGGAGGAGGCGATCTGGTCGTCGGCGCTGGCCACCGCCCAGTTCCTGGCCGACCAGCGGCCGGGCGGCACCGCGTACGTGATCGGCGAGGCCGGGCTCACCACGGCCCTGCACGCGGTCGGCTACGTGCTCAGTGATTTCGCCCCCGACTACGTGGTGCTGGGGGAGACCCGCACCTACAGCTTCGAGGCGATCACCAAGGCGATCCGGCTGATCAACGACGGGGCCCGGTTCATCTGCACCAACCCGGACGCGACCGGCCCGTCGGTGGAGGGCGCGCTGCCGGCCGCCGGCTCGGTGGCCGCGATGATCTCCAAGGCGACCGGCGTGGAGCCGTACTTCGTCGGCAAGCCCAACCCGATGATGATGCGCTCGGCGTTGAACACCATCGACGCGCACTCCGAGTCCACCGCGATGATCGGCGACCGGATGGACACCGACATCCTCTGTGGCCTGGAGGCGGGGCTGGAGACGATCCTGGTGCTCACCGGGATCAGCAGCCGCGCCGAGGCCGAGCGCTACCCCTACCGGCCGTCCCGGATCGTCGACTCGGTGGCCGACCTGATCGACGAGGTCTGAGCCCTCGGGCTCAGGGGCGCAGCGGGGCGTTGCAGGCGGCCACCAGCGCCTGCCGGCAGGCGGTGGTCAACGGCCGCAGCGCCGCGTCCCGCTGCTGCGCCTCGTAGGTGTTCACCGCCCCGCCCGGGGCGCTCTCCCCGGCCAGGGCGAGCACCCGGTCCAGCACGGCCGCGCGGGCGAACAGCCGGCGCGACCGCGGGTCGAAGCCGGGCGGCAGGTCGGTCCCGCCGTCCGGGCGGCGCAGCGCGGC
>NZ_MUYZ01000301.1:0-8385 GCF_003013775.1 Micromonospora sp. MH33 | reverse complement strand
CCACACCGAGGACGCCGCGCCGGACCGGGCGCGCGCCGGCGCCGTCGAGGCGCTCGCGCTGGTGCAGGGCTGGCTGGCCGACCCGCGCTGGGCGGACACCCGGCTGATCCTGCTCACCCGGGGCGCGGTCGGCGTGCACAGCCCCGCCGACCCCCCGCCCGACCCGGCCGGGCTGGCCGCCGTGCTCGGCACCGGCGAGCCGCAGGTGGCGCTCCGCGACGGCAACCCGTACGCGCCGCGGCTGGCCCGCCGCGCCGACGCGGCCACCCTCACCCCGCCCGCCGACGCCCCCGCCTGGCGGCTCGACGTGCCGACCCGGGGCAGCCTCGACCACCTCGCGCTGGTGCCCGCCGACGCCGCCGACGCCCCGCTCGGCCCCCTCGACGTCCGGGTCCGGGTCCGCGCCGCCGGCCTGAACTTCCGGGACGTGCTCAACGCGCTCGGCCTCTACCCGGGCGACCCCGGGCCGCCCGGCGGCGAGGCGTCCGGAGTGGTCACCGAGGTCGGCGTCGAGGTCACCGACCTGCGCCCCGGCGACCGCGTGCTCGGCGTCTTCGTCGGCGGCTTCGGGCCGGTCGCGGTCACCGACCGGCGGCTGCTCGCGCCGATGCCCGACGGCTGGACCTTCGCCCAGGCCGCCTCCGTGCCGGTGGTCTTCCTGACCGCGTACCGGGGGCTGGTCGACCTGGCCGGGCTGCGCGCCGGGGAGTCCGTGCTGGTGCACGCCGCGGCCGGGGGCGTCGGCATGGCCGCCGTGCAACTCGCCCGCCACCTCGGCGCCGAGGTCTACGCCACCGCCAGCCCCGGCAAGTGGCCCGCGCTGCGCGCCCTCGGCATCCCCGAGGACCACCTCGCCTCGTCCCGCACCCTCGACTTCGAGCCGCGCTTCCGGGCCGCCAGCGGCGGGCGGGGCGTCGACGTGGTGCTCGACTCGCTGGCCCGCGAGTTCGTCGACGCGTCGCTGCGGCTGCTGCCCCGCGGCGGGCGGTTCCTCGAGATGGGCAAGACCGACGTGCGCGACCCCGAGCGCGTCGCGGCCGACCACCCCGGCGTCGCCTACCAGGCGTACGACCTCACCCGGGCGCACCCCGACGAGATCCAGCGGATGCTCACCGCGCTGATGGCGCTCTTCGCCGACGGCACCCTCCGCCCGCTGCCGGTGCGCGCCTGGGACGTCCGCCAGGCCCCCGAGGCGTTCCGCTACGTCAGCCAGGCCCGGCACATCGGCAAGGTGGTGCTCACCATGCCGACCCGATGGGACCCGGACGGCACCGTGCTGCTCACCGGCGGCACCGGGCTGCTCGGCGGCCTCGTCGCCCGCCGGCTGGTCACCGACCACGGCGTCCGGCACCTGCTGCTGGCCAGCCGGGGCGGCCCCGACGCGCCCGGCGCCGCCGACCTCGCCGCCGACCTCACCGCGCTGGGCGCCACGGTCACCGTGGCCGCCGCCGACGTCGCCGACCGCGACGCCGTCGCCCGGCTGCTCGCCGGGGTGCCCGCCGCGCACCCGCTCACCGCCGTGGTGCACCTGGCCGGGGTGCTCGACGACGGCGTGGTCACCGCCCTCACCCCGGACCGGATCGACACCGTCTTCCGGCCCAAGGTGGACGCCGCCCGCCACCTCGACGAGCTGACCCGGCACCTCGACCTCGCCGGGTTCGTGCTGTTCTCCTCCGGCGCCGGCGTGTTCGGCGTGCCCGGCCAGGGCAACTACGCCGCCGCCAACGCCTGGCTGGACGCCCTCGCCCGGCACCGCCGCGGCGCCGGCCTGCCCGCCCAGTCGTACGCCTGGGGCCTCTGGGCGCAGGCCAGCGCCATGACCGCCGGGCTCGACCGCACCGATCCCCGGATCACCGCCCGGGACGGCCAGCTCGCCCTTCCGTCCGACCTCGGCATGGCGCTGCTCGACGCCGGCCTGGCCGCCCCCGAGGAACACCTCGTGCCGACCCGGGTGGACCTGACCGCCCTCGCCGGGCGGACCACCGTCCCGCCGCTGATGCGCGGCCTGGTCCGGGGGACCCGCCCCCGTGCCCGGGCCGGCGCGGCCGGCGGCGGCACCGACCTCGCCGGCCGGCTGCGCGCGCTCACCGGAGCCGAACAGTCCGCGCTGCTGCTCGACCTGGTCCGGGCCGAGGCCGCCGCCGTGCTCGGTCACGGCAGCCCGGACGCGGTCCGGGAGACGCAGGCGTTCCACGAACTGGGCTTCGACTCGCTGACCGCCGTCGAGCTGCGCAACCGGCTCACCGAGGTGACCGGCGAACGGCTCCCGGCGACCGCCGTCTTCGACTACCCGGACCCGGGCGCGCTCGCCGCGTACCTGCGCTCGCGGCTCGTCCCCGACGGCGCCCAGGCCGCGCCGGCGATCCTCGCCGAGCTGGAGCGCCTGGAGCGCGCGCTCGCCGAGACGACCGTCGAGCCGGAGCTGTACACCCAGGTGGCGGGCCGGTTGGAGGTGCTGGTCGCCAAGTGGCGGACCATGCGCGGCGCCTCCGCCACCGACCACGACCTGGACCTTGAGCAGGCCAGCGACGACGAGATCTTCAGCCTGATCGACACGGAACTCGGGCTTTGAGGCCGAGGCGGACGGACGAGGGACGGCGATGACCGACGTACTGATCGTGGGCTACGGCCCGGTGGGCCAGGTGGCCGCGATCCTGCTGGCCCAGCGGGGCCTCACCGTACGGGTGCTGGAGAAGTGGACCACCCCGTACAGCATGCCCCGCGCGGTCTCCTACGACGGCGAGGCCAGCCGGATCCTCGCCGCCTGCGGCCTCGGCGACCGCCTCGACGACGTCACCGAGCTGTCCGGGGAGTACACCTGGAAGAACGGCTTCGGCCGCACCCTGCTGCACGTCAAGGGCGCCGAGGACGGCCCGGCCGGCTGGCCCGACTCGACCTCCTTCTACCAGCCCGGCCTGGAGGCCCGGCTGGCCGAGCGGGGCGCAGCCCTGCCGGGCATCGAGGTCCTGCGCGGCCTGGAGGTGACCGCGCTGGCCGAGCAGGGCGACCGGGTCGAGGTGACCGCGGTCGACGGCGACGGCCGCCCCCACCCGTTCACCGCCTCCTGGGTGCTCGGCTGCGACGGCGCGAACAGCTTCGTCCGGGGCTGGCTCGGCGCCACCGTCACCGACCTGGGCTTCAGCTACGACTGGCTGGTCTGCGACGTGGTGCTGCACGAGCCGCACGAGTTCAAGCCGAACAACCTGCAGATCTGCGACCCGGCCCGGCCGCGTACCGCCGTCTCCGCCGGCCCCGACCACCGCCGCTGGGAGTTCATGCGGGTGCCCGGGGAGACGCTGGAGGAGTTCCGCACCGAGGCCAGCGCATGGCGGCTGCTCGGCCTGTTCGACATCACCCCGGACACCGCCCGGCTGGACCGCTACGGCGTCTACACCACCCAGGCCTGCTCCGCCGACACCTGGCGGGCCGGGCGGGTGTTCCTGGCCGGCGACGCCGCCCACGTCATGCCACCCTTCCTCGGCCAGGGCATGAGTTCCGGCTTCCGCGACGTGCTCAACCTGGCCTGGAAGCTGGACCTCGTGCACCGCGGCCACGCCGGGGAGGCCCTGCTCGACACCTACCAGGTGGAGCGGCGGGCACACGTGCAGCACGCCATCCGGATGTCGATGGACTCCGGGGCGGTGATCTGCGAGACCGACCCGAAGAAGGCCGCGGGCCGGGACTCGGTGATGCTGGCCGCGCTGCGCCGGCGTACCCAGCAGCGGCACGTCCGGTCGCTGCGCGAGGCGATCGTCGACGGCGTGCTGCACCGCGGGCCCGACGGCGCGCCCGCGCCGCGCGCCGGTGACCCCGCACCCCAGGGGCGGGTGGCCGCCGGCGGGCGGAGCGGACGCTTCGACGACGTGGTCGGCACCGGCTTCGTGCTGCTCACCCGCGAGCCGGCCGCGCTCGACGGCGACGCCGCCGCGTTCCTCGACGACCTCGGCGCCCACCGGGCCACCGTGCGACCGGCCGACCACGACGGCGCCGTCGAGACCGACGTGGTCGACCTCGACGGCGTCTACCTGCCCTGGCTGGCCGGCGCGGACGCCGCCCTGGTCCGGCCCGACTTCTACCTCTTCGGCGTGGCGGCCGGCCCCGACGCTTCGGCCGCCCTGGTGGCCGACCTGCGCCGCCAGGTCTCCGCCCCCGCCCTGCATCCCTGACCACCCCCGCAGCCCCAAGGAGCTGACATGCTGGAGAACCTCCGCACCTTCGGCCGGGTCATCCGCACCCTGGCCACCAAGGACCCGGTGACCCGGGTCCGCCGCTTCTACGAGATCCAGTCCCCGGACGTCGAGTTCGCCGCCCGCACCACCCGCTACATGAACGTCGGCTACTGGGAGGACGGCGTCACCAGCATCGACGTGGCCGGCGAGGCCCTCGCCACGAAACTCGCCGACGCCGCCGGGTTCAAGCCCGACGACACCGTCCTCGACGTCGGCTTCGGCTACGGCGACCAGGACTTCGCCTGGCTGCGGGACCGCCGGGTGGCCAAGGTGCACGGCATCAACGTCACGCCCCGGCACGTCGAGCACGCCCGCGAGCGCGCCCGGCGGGAGGGCCTGGCCGACCGGGCCGAGTTCCAGCTCGGCACGGCCACCGAACTGCCCTTCCCGGACGCCAGCGTGGACCGGGTCGTCGCGCTGGAGTCGGCGTTCCACTTCTACCCGCGCAGCGCGTTCTTCGCCGAGGCGTTCCGGGTGCTGCGGCCCGGCGGCACCCTGGCCACCGCCGACATCATCCCGCTGAGCAACGACACCCCCCGGATGTCCATCAGCTCCGGCCCGCTCAGCTTCGTGAAGTTCAGCATCCCCGACGAGAACTGGCACGACCGCACCGCCTACGCCGAGCAGCTCGCCGCGGCCGGCTTCGTGAACCCGGAGGTGCGGTCCATCCAGGACCGGACCTGGGAGGGCTGGCGGCGGTTCCAGGCCGCCCGCCCGAGCGACCCGGCGTTCCAGGCGGAGGCGGAGCGCAGCGCGGTCAAGGGGATGGCCAACCACTGGCGCGACGAGGCGCTCATCAAGAAGGAACTGGCCCTGCTCGACTACGTCATCGCCGTGGCCCACAAGCCGTGACACGCGATCGGCCCCCGCCGCCCGTCCGGGGCTGCGGGGGCCGACGCGCGTCCGGGTCCGCCGGCTCAGCCCACCGCCGTCCGGGTCAGGGCGGCCGAGAGGGTACGCAGGATGGCCGGCTGGTGCTGGGCCAGGAAGAAGTGCCCGCCCGGGAAGACGTGCAGGTCGAACGGCCCGCTGGTGTGCTCCGCCCAGGCCTTCGCCTCGTCCACCGTGGTCTTCGGGTCGGCGTCGCCGGTGAACACCGTCACCGGGCAGCTCAGCTTCGGTCCCGGCACGTACTCGTAGGTCTCCGCGGCCCGATAGTCGCTGCGGATCGCCGGCAGCGCGGCGCGCAGCATGTCCGGGTCGCCGAGCACCGCCGAGTTGGTGCCGCTCAGCTTCTTCACGTCGGCCAGCAGGCCCTCGTCGTCGAGCAGGTGCACCGTCTCGTGCCGGCGGCACGACGGCGCCCGCCGGCCCGACGGGAACAGGTGCGCCGCCGCAGCGCCCGTCTCCGCCTCGATCAGCCGCGCCACCTCGAAGCCCAGGGTGGCGCCCATGCTGTGCCCGAAGATCGCCAGCGGCTGGTCCAGCCAGGGCCGCAGCACCCCGAAGACCTGCCGGGCCAGCTCGCCGATGGTGGGCACGCAGGGCTCGTGGCGGCGGTCCTGCCGGCCCGGGTACTGGATGCTGAGCACCTCGACCGCGGGCGACAGCGCCCGGGACACCGGGAAGAAGAAGCTCGCCGAGCCGCCGGCGTGCGGCAGGCACACCAGCCGCGGGGCGCCGGCCGGGGCCGGGTGGAACCGGCGTACCCACAGGCCGTTGTCGTGGTCGGTCATCGTCACGCGGTCCTTCCAGCGGTGGTGCCCGGAACCGGCGCACCAGGGCGGTCCACCGGACGCTAACCGCGCCGCCGGAGGCGGACCACCCCTAGCCGACCGCCCGTACGGGTTAGGGGTTGTCGCAGCTCAGGGCGACCCCATAGCTTCCCCGCAGAGGGGACCCGTGGCTCTCGGGTGACGTGTGCGCAAGGACGTGGAACTGATCTGGCCTGAAGAACTCGCGCGTTCACACCGCCGTCAACGTCAGGTCTCCGCCGGCCACCGCGATGGGTCAGGTTGATGGACACCGAAGAGAAGCTCCGGGAGTATCTGAAGAGGGTCACCACCGACCTGCGGCGCACCCGGCAACGGCTCCGTGACGTCGAGGACGAGGCCCACCAGCCGATCGCGGTCGTCGGCATGGCGTGCCGCTTCCCCGGCGGCGTCACCTCCCCGGCCCAGCTGTGGGACCTCGTCGCCGCCGGCCGGGACGCGGTCGGCCCGTTCCCCACCGACCGGGGCTGGGACCTCGCCACCCTGTACGACCCCGCCCACGAGCGCCCCGGCACCTCGTGCGTCCGGGAGGGCGGCTTCGTCCACGACGCGGCCGACTTCGACCCGGCGTTCTTCGGCATCTCCCCCCGGGAGGCCCTGGCCATGGACCCGCAGCAGCGGCTGCTGCTGGAGGTGTCCTGGGAGGCGTTCGAGTCGGCCGGGGTGGACCCCACCGCGCTGCGCGGCGGGCGGGTCGGCGTCTTCGCCGGCCTCACCTACGACGACTACGCGGCGGGCGCCGCCGACGTGCCCGACGGCGTCGAGGACTACCTCGGCCTCGGCATCGCCGGCAGCATCAGCTCCGGGCGGGTGGCGTACGCCCTCGGCTTCGAGGGGCCGGCGGTGACCGTCGACACCGCCTGCTCGTCGTCGCTGGTGGCGCTGCACCTGGCCGTGCAGTCGCTGCGTACCGGCGAGTCCGATCTGGCCCTGGCCGGCGGCGTGACGGTGATGCCGACCCCGGCCGTCTTCGTGGACTTCACCCGGCAGGGCAACCTGTCGATGTCGGGCCGCTGCCGGGCGTTCGCCGACGCCGCCGACGGCACCGCGTTCGCCGAGGGCATCGGCATCCTCCTGGTGGAACGGCTCTCCGACGCGCGCCGGCTCGGCCACCGCGTTCTCGCCGTGGTCCGGGGTTCGGCGGTGAACCAGGACGGGGCGTCGAACGGGCTGACGGCGCCGAACGGGCCGTCGCAGCAGCGGGTGATCCGGTCGGCGCTGGCGGCGGCGCGGCTGTCGCCGGCCGACGTGGACGTGGTGGAGGCGCACGGTACCGGCACCACGCTGGGCGATCCGATCGAGGCTCAGGCGCTCATCGCCACCTATGGCCAGGACCGGGAGGCCGACCGGCCGCTGCTGCTCGGCTCGGTGAAGTCGAACCTCGGGCACACCCAGTCGGCCGCCGGCGTGGCCGGTGTGATCAAGATGGTGCTGGCGATGCGGCACGGGGTCGTGCCGCCGACGCTGCACGTGGACGCGCCGTCGTCGAAGGTGGACTGGTCCTCGGGCGCGGTGCGTCTGGTGACCGAGAGCCAGGCGTGGCCGGCCGTGGAGCGGCCCCGTCGGGCGGCGGTCTCGTCGTTCGGCATCTCCGGCACCAACGCGCACGTGATCCTCGAAACGCCGGAACCCGAGCCGGTCGAGGGCGAGGCGACCAGTCCGGCGGACCGGGGCGGCGTGGTGCCGTGGCTGGTGTCCGCGCGGTCGGCGGAGGCCCTGGCCGGGCAGGCGGCGCGGCTGGCCGGGCACGTCCACGAGCAGGACGGCCTGTCTGCCGTCGACCTCGGCTGGTCCCTGGCGACCACGCGGGCGGCCCTGGAGCATCGGGCGGTGGTGGTCGCCGCGGGCCGGGACGGTCTGCTGGCGGGCCTGTCCGCGCTGGCCGAGGGCGGGACCGTCCCCGGCCTGATCACCGGCGCGGTCACCACGGGTCGGCGGGCGTTGCTGTTCACCGGTCAGGGTGCGCAGCGCCCTGGCATGGGCCGGGACCTGTATGGCCGGTTCCCGGTGTTCGCGGAGGCGTTCGATCGGGTGTGCGCCCTGTTCGAGGGCCGGCTCGACCGTCCGTTGCGGGAGGTGGTGTTCGCGGAGCCGGGTAGCGACCTGGCGGTGTTGTTGGACCAGACCGTCTATACGCAGGCGGGGTTGTTCGCGGTCGAGGTGGCCCTGCACGAGTTGCTGTCGTCGTGGGGCGTCACGGCCGACTATCTGGCTGGTCATTCGATTGGTGAGGTGACCGCCGCTCACGTCGCGGGGGTGCTCTCGCTGGAGGACGCCTGCGTCCTGGTGGCGGCCCGGGGCTCGCTGATGCAGGCGCTGCCGGCCGGCGGTGGGATGCTCGCCGTCGCCGCGTCGGAGGAACACGTTCGGGATCTGCTGGGTAGCTCTGGCGCACTGCTGGATGTGGCGGCGGTGAACGGGCCGGGGTCGGTGGTGTTGTCGGG
>NZ_MUYZ01000300.1:0-8545 GCF_003013775.1 Micromonospora sp. MH33 | reverse complement strand
CGAGCGCGCCCGCGGTGGCCGCGCCGACCGCGAGGGCCGGGCCGGCGGCCAGGGTGACCGTCCGGCCCCGGAAGTTGGTGCGCTCCAGCGCCGGCGCGCCCGGCGAGCTGCGCACCTCCCGCAGTACGTAGCGGGCGGCCAGCGCCCCCGCGCCGACGGCCAGCAGCCGACCCAGTCTCACGCGACCCCTCCGATCCGGATGTCCAGCGCGACGCGGTACGGACCGGACATACGCCGGCCCAGCGGTCACTGGGGCAGTTTAGGCAGCAGCGCGGCCGCGTTGTCGCCGACGCCGTACTGGCCGGCCTTCTTCTCGGTCAGCTGCTGCACCAGGGCCAGGCTGGTGACCAACTGCCCCTGCACGGTGTTGGCGTTGTCGACGGTCGAGATGGTCTGGGCGAGCACCGGGTCGCCCCGGACCACGGAGACCACGTTGCCGCCGGCGGAGCCCATGCCGCCGACCACGATGGCGCCGGCCCGGTCGAACTGCTCGGCGATCTTCACCACCGACTCGTCCTTCTCCGCCGAGAACTTGTCGACGTACGGCTGGCCGCTGACCAGCACGACCGCCTCGGCGGCGCCGGAGATCTTGTTCTCCGAGCTGAGGTAGCCGGAGGTGGCGTACTGCTGGACCACCGCCCGGCGATCCGCGTCGGTGACGGCCGGGGTGCCCTGCGGCCGGTCCAGCAGCACGCTGGCGAGCAGCGCGCTGGAGGTCTCCACACCGTGCCCGTTGCCCGGCAGGCCGGAGGTGGGCACGCTGTTCGGCCGGGCCGCGGTGACCGCCAGCTCCAGCAGGTTGTTGTTGCTGTCCGGGTTGATGAACTTGTCCTGCACGTCGATCCGGCCGGTGACGTTTGCCCCGGCGAGCTGGAGCATCTTCACCACGCCCTCGGTGTGGTCCCGGCCGCTGGGCAGGCTGAGCACCAGCACCCGCCGGCCGCTCAGCTTGCCGGGGAGGACGACCTGCGCCATCTCGGCGGCGAAGTCCTCCTCCATGTCCAGTTCCTTCTGGAGGTTGTTGACCGACTGGCGCATCAGCGAGTTGTCCTTGCTGAGCCCGTTGACCCGCTCCTTGAGCGAGTCGGCCACCGGCCCGTTGAGGGCGGCGGTGCCGACCACCAGGCCGATCGCCAACGCCAGGAAGACCGCGGTCAGGGACACCACGTGGTAGCGGAAGTTGATCACGCTTGCAGCCTCTTGATCGTCGGGGAGCTAGAAGAGCTGGCCGAGCTGGAACACGAAATTGTCCCACCACTCCGACACCACGCCCAAATACGCCTTGCCGACCGTGGAGACCGCCACCGCGGAGGCCATCGCGGCCACCGCCGAGAGGATGAGCAGCAGCAGCGAGGAGCCGGAGATGCTCTGCCGGTAGAGCCGGCTGACGCCCTTGGCGTCAACCAGCTTGCCGCCCACCTTCAGCCGGGTCAGGAAGGTCGAGGCCATGCCGCCCCGGCCCTTGTCGAGGAACTCCACCAGGGTGGCGTGGGTGCCGACGGCCACCAGCAGCGAGGCGCCCTTCTCGTCGGCCAGCAGCATGGCCAGGTCCTCGCTGGTCGCCGCGGCCGGGAAGGTGATAGCCGGCACCCCGAGGCCGTTGACCCGGGCCAGGCCCGGCGCCCGGCCGTCCGGGTAGGCGTGCACGACCACCTCGGCCCCGCAGCGCAGCACGTCGTCGGTGACCGAGTCCATGTCGCCGATGATCATGTCGGGGGTGTAGCCGGCCTCGACCAGCGCGTCGGCCCCGCCGTCCACGCCGATCAGCACCGGCTTGAACTCGCGGATGTAGGGGCGCAGCACGTCCAGGTCGGCCTTGTAGTCGTAGCCGCGGACCACGATGAGGCAGTGCCGGCCCTGGAGCTGGGTCTGGATCTCCGGCACGCCGACGCCGTCGAGCAGCAGGTCGCGCTCCTGCTTGAGGTAGTCCATGGTGTTGGCGGCGAACGCCTCCAACTGCACCGACAGCCCCTCCCGGGCGTCGGCCATCGACTTGGCGACCGTCTCGGCGTCCTGGAGGGTGCCGTGGGCGACCGGCTCCTCGCCGACGAAGACCGTGTTGCCCTCGATGCGCACCACCTCGCCCTCGCGGATCTGCTCGAAGACACTCTCGCCGAGGTCGTCCAGGAGGGGGATGCCCGCCGAGATCAACACCTCGGGGCCGAGGTTCGGGTAGCGCCCGGAGACCGACGGCTTGACGTTGAGCACGGCGGCGACACCGACGGCAACCAGCGAGTCGGCCGCCACCCGGTCCAGGTCGACGTGGTCGATCACCGCGATGTCCCCCGGGCGGAGCCGGCCGACCAGGCGTTTCGTCCGGCGGTCGAGGCGCGCGGTACCGAGGACTGTGCCCGGTTCCGCGTTCCGGGTCCGGCGCAACGTGGGTAGACGCATCGTGACCATCCTGGCATGTGAGGCAGGTTTTGCTGTCGCGACATGCCTGAGCAGGGCCGCCTACCCAGGGAAGCACACCGGAGCGCACGCCGGTGTGCTTGCGCTCACAATCTCGGCATCACGGGCGCCTTTCCTTGGCCGCCACGGCCAGGAGCTCCTCGGCATGCGCGATACCCAGGTCCGAGTCCGGCAAACCGGCGAGCATCCGGGCCAGCTCCCGGGCCCGCTCGGTGTCCTCGACCACCCGCACGCCGCTGGTGGTGACCGCTCCCCCGGTGTCCTTCGCCACCACGAGGTGCCGGTCGGCGAACGCCGCGACCTGTGGCAGGTGGGTGACCACGAGCACCTGGTGGCTGCGGGCCAGCCGGGCCAGCCGCCGGCCGATCTCCACGGCCGCCTGCCCGCCGACGCCGGCGTCGACCTCGTCGAAGACCAGGGTGGGCGGGCCGCCGGAGCCGGCGAACACCACCTCGATGGCGAGCATCACCCGGGACAGCTCGCCGCCGGAGGCGCCCCGCTGCAACGGCAGCGCCGGCGCGCCCGGGTGGGCGAGCAGCCGCAGCTCCACCTCGTCGGCGCCGTCCGGCCCGACGCCGGCCTCGACCCCGTTGACCGGCAGGCTCGGCTCCGACCGGCCGACCGGCCGGGGCAGCACGGCCACCTCGATCCGGGCGTGCGGCATGGCCAGCCCGGCCAGCTCGACGGTGACCTGCTCGGCGAAGCGGACCGCGGCCTCCTGCCGGGAGGTGGAGACGCGGCCGGCCAGGTCGGCCACCTCACCGGCGAGCCGGGCCGCCTCCTTGTCCAGCTCGTCCAGCAGATCGTCGGAGGTGTCCAGGTCGGACAGCCGGGTGCGGGCCCGCTCGGCCCAGGCGATCACGCCGTCGACGTCGTCGGCGTATTTGCGGGTGAGCCCGCGCAGCGCGGCCCGGCGCTCGTAGACCGTCTGCAGGCGGGCCGGGTCGGCGTCCAGCGCGGCGAGATAGCTCGACAGCTCGGCGGAGACGTCGGTGACCAGGGTGGCCGCCTCCTCAAGCCGGGCGGCCAGCTCGCCGAGGGCGGGGTCGGTGCCGGCCTGCGCCTCCAGCGTGCGCCGCGCGGTGCCGAGCAGCGCGGTGGCGTCGGGGGTGTCGTCGGCCGCCTCCACGCCGCCGGCCACGCACTGCTGGGCCACCTGGGCCGCGGTGCGCAGCCCCTCGGCGTGTTCCAGGCGCTGCGCCTCCGCCTTCAGCTCGTCGTCCTCGCCGGGCTGCGGGTCGACCCGGGTGATCTCGTCGAGGCCGAGCCGGAGCAGGTCGGCCTCCTGGTTGCGCTCACGGGCGTTGCGCCGCCGGTCGGCCAGGTCGTCGACCACCCCCCGCCACCGGGTGTACGCCTCGCGCAGCGCGTCGAGCAGCTTCTCGTGCTCCGGGCCGGCGAACCGGTCGAGCGCGGCCCGCTGCTCGGCCGGGCGCAGCAGGCGCAGCTGGTCGGACTGGCCGTGCACGGCCACCACCTGCTCGCCGACCTCGCCCAGCATCGACACCGGCATGCTGCGGCCGCCCAGGTGCGCCCGGGACCGGCCCTCGACGGTGACCGTGCGGCTCAGCAGCAGCGAGCCGTCCTCGTCGGGCTCGCCGCCCGCGTCGGTGATCCGGGCGTGCACCGTCTCAGCCACCCGGCCGAGCAGGCGCAACCGGCCCTCCACCACCGCGCGGCCCGGCTGGGCGCGGACCCGGCCGGCGTCGGCCCGACCGCCGAAGAGCAGGCCGAGGCCGGTCACCACCATGGTCTTGCCCGCACCGGTCTCGCCGGTGATGACGTTCATCCCGCCGGTCAGCGGCAGCGTGGTGTCCTCGATGACGCCCAGTCCGGTGATGCGCAGCTCTTCCAGCACAGCACCCGACAGTAGACGCGTCCTCCGACACTTGACCAGCCGGCGCGGGGCAGCCGGTGGGGTCGTACAGTTCTGCCCCGTGCTGGACGTGATCGGCCTGACCCCGGACGAGGAGCAGCTCTACCGCTGCCTGGTGCAGCTCACGACCGCGCGGGTCGGGGAGCTGGCCGAGCGGCTGCGCCGCCCGCGCGCGGACATCCTGGCCCAGCTCGACGCCCTGCGCGGCAAGGGACTGGTGCCGCCGGTCGGACCGGACCCCGACGCGCCGCTGCGGCCGCTGGCGCCCGACGTCCCGCTCGGCGAGGCGCTGCTGCGCCGCCAGGAGGCGCTGGAGTCGGCCCGCGCGGCGGTCACCCAGCTCACCGAGGAGTACCGGGCCGGGATGCGCCGGCACGACGCCGGGCACCTGGTCGAGGTGGTCACCGGCGCCCGGGCGCTCCGCGAGCGCCTGCGCGACCTGCAGAACGGCGCCCGGGCCGAGGTGCTCTGGTTCTGCCGGGCCAACCCGCTGGCCATGCCGGGACAGGAGAACGTCGAGGAGTTCGACGCGCTGGCCCGCGGGGTCCGCTACCGGGCCATCTACGAACGCGAGATGCTCCTCGAACCGGGCGCCCTCGCGGACGTCGAGCAGGGCGTACGCGCCGGCGAGCAGGCCCGCGTCCTCGACCGGCTGCCCGTCCGGCTGGCCATCGTGGACGGCCGGACGGCGGTCTGCCCGCTGGTGCCGGAGCGGGACAGCGGCGACCCGACCGCCGCGGTGATCGGCCGCAGCCAACTGCTGGACGCGCTGCTCGCCCTCTTCGAGAGCCACTGGCTGATGGCGACGCCGCTGCCCTCGGCCGCCCCGCCGGACGCCCCGGAGGCGGTCGGCTACCGGCCGGACCCGGACGAGGCCCGGCTGCTGTCGCTCTTCGTGGCCGGCGTGCCGGACAAGTCGATCGCCTCGCAGCTCGGCGTGAGCCGGCGTACGGTGCAGCGCCGGCTGGCCGACCTGATGGAACTCGCCGGCGTGGACACCCGACCGGGGCTGGCCTTCCAGGTCGCCCGGCGGGGCTGGATCTGAGCCGGGCGGGGCGGCACCGGGCCGCCCCGCCCGCCCCGCTCAGCGCAGCCCGTACGCGTCCACCACGGTCTGCTCGACGGTGTTCCCGGCGCGGTCCCGGGCGTGCGTCCGCAGCGACACCGTGCCGTGCCCGGCCGGCACCACGGCGGTGAACCGGGTGCCCGAGCCGTGCACCGCCACCGTCCGCCAGCTCCGCCCACCGTCGAACGACACCTCGACCCGGACGGCCCCGCCGGTCGGCGCCGGCAGGCCCGCCGGCTGACGCAGCGTCAGCTCCAGTTGGTGCGGCCGGCCACCGGCCACCTCGCCGCGCAGGTCGGCCGGGACCCGGTAGTCGACCTGGAGCAGCGGCAGCGGCCGGGCGGCGTCCCCGGCCGGGCGGGCCGAGGTGAACTCCCAGGCCGTCTCGGTACGGGTGCCCCACCGCCACTCGTCCGAGGACCGCTGGGTGGTGAGGTCCAGCCGGTACCGGGCCGCACCCGGGGTGGTCGGCACCGGCGCCCAGCCGCCGGAGAGGTCGGCGATCTGCTGCCCGTCGCGGCTCAGCCGGCGCTCGACGGTGTCCCGCTCCTCGCCCCAGCCGGCCGAGGCGTAGTGGCCGTCCGCGTCGACGAACTCCGCCACCGGCAGGTTCAGGGTGTCGCCGGTGCGCGTGGGCACCGCTCCGGCGCCCGCCGGAACGGCCGGCCGGATCACCGGGGCGTGCCAGGTCTCGGCGACCCGGTCGTCGGCGGCGTACCGCCGGGGCTGCTGGGTGAGCCCGCCGAGCAGCGGCCCCCAGGACCAGGTGAGTCGGTGCAGGACCCGCTGCTGCCACCAGGAGTCCCCGGCGCTGACGAACTCCTGCCGGGTGGTGCCGGTACGCACCATCCGCTGGTCGTCGTTCCAGGAGTACTCCTGCCAGGGGCGCCAGCCGAACCGCTGCTCACTGGCCCAGTCGGACCCGCCGGTGTCGGCGTAGCGGGCGGTCACCTCGGCGGTGTTGTCCGCCGTCACCCGGTGCACGATCCGCTCCGGGACCCGCCCCTTCGACACCTGCCACACGTCGTAGAGGTAGGGGCTGTCCACGGTCAGCGTCACGTCCAGGGTCGCGCGGCCGCGCTTCGCCGCCGCGATCATCGGCTGTCCGTCGTCGTACGCGACCACCAGCGACGGGATCGGCAACCGGTCCCCGTCCGGGCGCCAGACCGTCCACGCGCTCCGGTCCTCCGGGCGGACGACGAGCACCATGGCGGCGCCGGCCGCCGTGGCGTCGGCGACCTGGTCCTCCTCGGCGCGGTCGTAGCTGCCGGCCACCAGCGCGGCCGCACCTCGGACCCCGGCCCGGGCCAGCTCGGCGGCGGTGCCGTCGCCCGCCCAGACCAGCGGGAGCTTCCGCCGGCCCGCCGGAGCCGGCGACTGGCCCAGCAGGTTGATGTCCAGCGGACCGGAGACGTCACTGACCTGGGCGTCCACCATGGGCGCGACCAGCTGCCAGCGGGAGGCGAACTCGAACTCGCCCCGGCTCACCGGCCGCGTCGGGGTGACGTTGACCTGCTGGGTCGTGCTGAAGGTCATGACGCCGTGGTCGACCTGCCGCCCGTTGCCGAAGACCCGGTGCTCGTAGAAGCTGATCGCCGCCCGCTGCTCGGACGGCTTCGGCGTCTCGATCCGCACCGGAGTGCCCTTGCGCGGGTCGAGCACCACGGTGAGGTCGCGATCCACCATGAGCTCGGGGTCGGTGACCAGGGTGATCTGCTCGTCCAGCGGGGCGCCGTGGTCGATCAGCCCCTCCAGCAGGTACGGGCCCTCCTCGACCTGCACCTGCACGTCGCCGGGGATCCAACCGAGGTGGTCCGACTCCCGGTGCTCGCCGAAGAGGGTGAACACCGACGCCAGGCCGGGCTGCCCGGCCATGTCCAGCGCGCGCAGGGTGACGGTGTGGGTCGGGCCGCTGAGGGTGAGCCCGACGGCCGTGCGTACGGCGAGACCGTCCGCGCCGGTCGCCACCAGCCAGCCGCCGTGCACGCCGCGCTCCAGCTTCGCCGGGTCGGCGCGCAGCGGAACGGCCACGCTGCCGCCGGCCGGCACGGTCACCTCGGTGCCGTCGAGCGACACCCCGTCCGGCTCGGCCGCACCGCTGTCGAGGTTGCGCAGCTCCAGGGCCAGCCGCAGGGTCTGCGGCGACGACGTGCCGTTGGTGTACGTCACGGTCCGCTCCGTCGCCGCGCCGCCGGTGTTCACCCGGCCGAAGTCGGCGGTGGCCGTGCCGTACACCCGCTGGCTCAGCGCGCGCGCCACGTCGACCCGGCCGCCGCCCTGCTCGAAGACGGTCAGCGCGGGGTTCGCCTTGGTCGTGCTGACCAGCGCGTCCTTGAGCTTCCCGGCGTCCCAGTCCGGATGGTCCTGGGCGAGGATCGCGGCCGCGCCGGCCACGTGCGGGGTGGCCATGGACGTCCCGGACGCCCGGGTGTACGCGTCGTCCACCGGCGTACCCATGGTCGTGCCGGAGGCGCGGGCCGCGACGATGCCGACGCCCGGCGCGGTGATCTCCGGCTTCAGACCGTTGTCGCCCACCCGCGGGCCGCGGCTGGAGAAGTCAGCAAGGTTGTCGTCGCGGTCCACCGCGCCGACGGTGAGCGCCGCACTGGCCGCGCCGGGCGTCCCGACGGTGCCCGCCGCGCCCTCGTTGCCGGCGGCGACGACGAAGAGCGCGCCGGTCTCGGCGGTGAGATCGTTCACCGACTGGCTCATCGGGTCGGTGCCGTCGGTGGGCGGGCCGCCGAGGCTCATGCTGACCACCTTCGCGCCGGAGTGGGCGGCCCACTCCATGCCCGCGATGATCCCCGAGTCGTAGCCGCTGCCGCCGTCGTCGAGCACCTTGCCGATCAGCAGTCGCGCGCCGGGCGCGACGCCCTTGCGCAGGCCCTGCGAGGCGGCGCCGCTGCCCGCGATGGTGGCGGCCACGTGGGTGCCGTGGCCGTGCCCGTCGCGGGTGCTGCCGCCGCCGGTGAAGTCCTGCGCCTCGGCGATCCGGCCGGCCAGGTCGGGGTGGGTGGCGTCGACGCCGGTGTCCAGCACCGCGACGCGCACGCCGGTGCCGTCCCGGCCGGCCGCCCAGGCCGCCGGGGCGCCGATCTGCGGCACGCTGTGCTCGAGCGCCGGGTGCACCCGTCCGTCGAGCCAGATCCGGGCGATGCCGGCGCCGAGCCGGGGCGTGGCGCCCGCGGTCC
>NZ_MUYZ01000030.1:0-40609 GCF_003013775.1 Micromonospora sp. MH33 | reverse complement strand
CCGCGCGGCCGCCGCGGCGGCGGCCGCCGGTGGCGGGCCGAGCAAGGGTCCGCGGGCGGCGCAGGCGACCCGGAAGACCGCGGACGCCGACTGGGCCGGGGAGCCGCCCTACGATCCGGACTACGACGGGCCCGTCAGCGGACGGTCGGCGGGCGCGGCCCCGGCGGCGCCCGCGTACGAGGGCTTCGATCCGGGCGACGAGCCGCTGGACGACGTGATCGACGAGCGGACCGCCCGGCAGTCCAGCGAGGAGCAGGCCGTGCAGCTGCTGCGCGAGGCGTTCGGGGCCGAGAAGATCGACGAGGTGGACGCGCGCTGAGCGCGCGTCGACCGCCGAGGAGCAGTGCCGCCGCCCGACTAGGCTGGGCGCGGCCGATCAGACGAGTGCGAGAAGGAGCCATCCGTGCGCCCAGGTGGACAGCCGAACATGCAGCAGATGCTGAAGCAGGCGCAGAAGATGCAGCAGCAGATCGCCAAGGCCCAGGCGGAGCTGGCCGAGGCGGAGCTGACCGGCACCGCCGGTGGGGGCCTGGTCACCGCCACCGTCGCCGGCACCGGTGAGCTGAAGTCGGTCAAGATCGACCCGAAGGCGGTCGACCCGGAGGACGTGGAGACGCTGGAGGACCTGGTCGTCGCCGCCGTGCACAACGCCGCCGAGGCCGCCCGGGAGCTGACCGAGAAGAAGATGGGCCCGGTCGCGGGCGGTATGGGCGGCCTCGGCCTGCCCGGGTTCTGAGCCGGCAGATGTACGAGGGTGCCATCCAGGACCTGATCGACGAGCTGGGCCGGCTGCCGGGCGTGGGCCCGAAGAGCGCCCAGCGGATCGCGTTCCACGTCCTCTCGGCGGATCCCGCCGACGTGAACCGGTTGGCCGGTGCGCTGCGCAAGGTCAAGGAGCTGGTGCGGTTCTGCACCAGCTGCTACAACGTGGCCGAGTCGGAGCAGTGCCGGATCTGCCGCGACCCGCGGCGTACGGACGAGGTGCTCTGCGTGGTCGAGGAGCCGAAGGACGTCGTGGCGATCGAGCGGACCGGTGAGTTTCGCGGCCGCTACCACGTGCTCGGCGGCGCGATCAACCCGCTGGAGGGCATCGGCCCGGACAACCTGCGGATCCGGGAGCTGATGACCCGGCTGGGCGGCGGCGCGGTCCGCGAGCTGATCCTCGCCACCGACCCGAACACCGAGGGTGAGGCGACCGCGACCTATCTGGCGCTGATGGTGAAGCCGATGGGCATCGCGGTGACCCGGCTGGCCAGCGGCCTGCCGGTCGGCGGCGACCTGGAGTACGCCGACGAGATCACCCTGGGCCGCGCGTTCGAGGGCCGCCGGGCGATCTGATCCGCTGCCACGACCATGCCGGCCGGTCCCGTTCGGGGGCCGGCCGGCGTCGTTGGCCCATCCGGAATGTGAGACGAGCGCGATTCGCCACCGGCTCACCACCCGCACCTGCTTCGCCCCGATTCATCCGATCCCACTATCTGCTCCCGGCTGTGACAGTCCTGTTTGTCGGGAGATCCGCCGCTGTCAGACCCGGCGCTTGGTGTCGGCTTGGTAGCGATTGCCTAACGGGCGTTCCGCATTCTGTGTGTCGTGTCATAGCCTCCCGCACACGGACTGAGTCACAGCTCGGCGTGGACACATGCGCATGACAGAGGTGAGAGATGCAGGCGAGCAGGCTTAAAGCGGCCGTGGCCCTCGCGGCCGCCGCCGCTCTGGCGGTCGGAGCGTCCGGCTGCGCGAAGAGCGAGCGCGACGAGGACAGCGGTGGGGCCAAGACCGGCGGCACCTTCGTCTTCGCGGGCGCCGGTAATCCGAAGAACTTCGACCCGATCTTCAACGACGACGGCGAGTCGTTCCGGCCGATCCGGCAGATGTACGACACCCTCGTGCAGAACAAGCCGGGTACGGCCGATCTGCAGGGCGCCCTGGCGGAGAGCTGGGAGCACGACCCCGAGGGCAAGGTCTGGACCTTCCACCTGCGCAAGAACGTGAAGTTCCACGACGGCACCCCGTTCAACGCCGCCGCGGTCTGCTTCAACTTCGACCGCTGGTTCAACATGAAGGGCGCCGCCGCGCAGTCCCAGATGATCTACTACTCGGACGTCTTCGGCGGCTTCGCCAAGAACGAGGCCGAGGGTGTCGGCGAGCCGGTCTACAACAAGTGCGAGGCCAAGGACGACGGCACCGCCGTCGTCACGATGAACCGGTACAAGGGTGCCTTCCCCGGCGCCTTCGCGCTGACCGCGCTCTCGATCGCCAGCCCCGAGGCGCTGAAGAAGTACGACGCCGACACGGTGAAGCAGAACGGCGACTCGTTCGAGTACAGCGCGTTCGCCAACGAGCACCCGGTCGGCACCGGCCCCTTCACCTTCGGTGGCTGGGACAAGGCCAAGGGTGAGATCACCCTGAACCGGAACCCCGACTACTGGGGCGAGAAGGCCAAGGTCGACAAGCTCGTCATCAAGATCATCGAGGACGAGAACACCCGCAAGCAGGAGCTGCGGGCGGGCACCGTCCAGGGCATCGACTTCCCGGCCCCGGCCGACCGGAAGGCGCTCTCGGGCGAGGGCTTCCAGGTCCTCGACCGCCCGGCGTTCAACATCCTCTACCTCGGCTTCAACCAGAAGAACCCGAAGCTGAAGGACCTGCGGGTGCGCCAGGCCATCGCCTACGCCCTCAACCGCCAGCAGCTCGTCCAGACCAAGGGCCCGGGTGGCACCAAGGTCGCCGACGAGTTCATGCCGGACACCGTGCTCGGCTACGCACAGGACGTGCAGAAGTACGAGTACAACCCGGACAAGGCCAAGCAGCTGCTCAAGGAGGCGGGCGCCGAGAACCTGACGCTCAACTTCTACTACCCGACCGACGTCTCCCGGCCGTACATGCCGAACCCGCAGGAGATCTTCACCGTCCTGGCCAACGACCTGCAGGCCGTCGGCATCAAGGTCAACGGTGTGGCCCGTCCGTGGAACGGTGGCTACAAGGACGACGTGCAGCAGTTCGGCAAGCAGGACCTGCACATTCTCGGCTGGACCGGTGACTACAACGACCCGGGCAACTTCGTCGGCACCTTCTTCGGCCGCGCCAAGGTCGAGTTCGGCGACCAGTCGATGACCGAGATGTTCGACGCCATCACCAAGGCCGACGCCACGGTCGACGAGGCCGGCAAGAAGGCCGCGTGGGAGCAGGTCAACCGCGACATCGCCGCCAAGTGGCTGCCGGCCGTGCCGGTCTGGCACGCCCCGCCGGCCATCGTGGTCACCAAGGACGTCAAGGGTCTGGTCGCCAGCCCCCTGACCGACGAGCGGTTCAACACCGTCAGCGTCGGCTGAAGCGCTACTGACCGCTGACGCCGTACGCGGAATCGGCCCGGGCCGGGCTCTCTCTCCCGGCCCGGGCCGACCCGCTGTTACCGAGAATCTGGTGTGTGAGAGATGTTGCGAGTCATAGTCCGCCGCCTGCTGCAGCTGGTGGTGACCCTGATAGGGCTGTCCGCGCTGGTCTTCGTCTGGCTGCGGAACCTCCCCGGCGGCCCGATCGAGGCGCTGCTCGGTGAGCGGGCCACGCCGGAGCGGCGCGCCCTGCTGGTGAAGGCCCTCGGCTACGACCAGCCGATCCTGGTGCAGTACGGCAAGTTCATGCAGCGGCTGCTGACCGGCGACTTCGGCAACTCGATCCGGAGCGGCGATCCGGTCACCGAGGTGATCGGCCGCGCCTTCCCGGCCACCATCGAGCTGGCCGCGGCCGCCATGATCATCGCTATCGGGCTCGGCGTGCCGCTCGGCTACATCGCCGCCCGGCACCGCGCCCGGCTGCTCGACAACCTGAGCATCGCCGGCACCCTGCTCGGCATCTCGATCCCGATCTTCTTCCTGGGCTACCTGCTCAAGGACGTCTTCACCCAGAACATGCACTGGTTCCCGCCCTCGGGCCGGATGAGCACCGGCGTGGACAACACGGAAATCACCGGCTTCTTCGTCCTCGACGGCCTGCTCACACGGGAGTTCGACGCCACCGCCGACGCGCTGTGGCACCTGATCCTGCCGGCGCTCACCCTGGCCACCATCCCGCTGGCGGTGATCGTCCGGATCACCCGGGCCAGCGTGCTCGACGTGCTCAACGAGGACTACGTCCGCACCGCCGAGGCGAAGGGCCTGCGCCACAAGACCATCCGGGGCCGGCACATCCTGCGCAACGCCCTGCTGCCGGTGGTCACCACCATCGGCCTGCAGACCGGCGCGCTGCTCTCCGGCGCGGTGCTCACCGAGCGGGTGTACAACTGGGGCGGGCTCGGCACGCTGATCTACAACTCGATCAGCGGCGGCCGCGACTACCCGGTGCTCCAGGCGCTGATCCTGCTGGCCGCGCTGGTCTTCGTGCTGGTTAACCTCCTGGTCGACCTCTCCTACGCCTTCATCGACCCGAGGGTGCGTGTGCGATGAGTGACCCGATCACCCGGCCCACCGTGGGCGCCCCGCGGGAGAGCGTGGACCCCGCCGCCGTCGAGGAGAAGCCCGAGGGCACCCTGCCGCGTGGCATCGAGCGGCTCGGCGAGCGCAAGCGCGCCCGGCTGGAGCAGCTGGCCCAGGCCACCGCCGACAAGGGCGGCGTGAGCCTGGTCCGGGACGCGTTCCGCCGGCTGCGGCGCAACCCGACGGCGATCGTCGGCGCGTCCATCGTGGCGCTCTTCGTCCTGGTCGCGATCTTCGCGCCGCTGCTCGCGCCGCACGACCCCGCGCAGCGCTTCGACGAGCTGACGAAGAACCTCACCGTCGACAACATCCCCGGCGCCAGCAGCGAGTTCCCGCTCGGCTCCGACCCGCTCGGCCGGGACTTCCTGTCCCGCATGATCCACGGCAGCCGGCAGACCCTTTTCGTCGGCGTGCTGGCCACGCTCATCGGGTTGGCCCTGGGCGTGCTGATCGGCGCGATCGCCGGCGCGTTCGGCGGCTGGGTCGACAACATCCTGATGCGCTTCACCGACGTGATGCTGGCGCTGCCGGCCCTGCTGCTGGCGATCAGCCTGGTGGCCATGGCCAGCCGGTCCAGCCAGTGGACGGTCATCATCGCGGTGGCCATCGTCAACGTGCCGATCTTCGCCCGGCTGTTGCGCGGTTCGATGCTCGCCCAGCGGGAGAGCGACCACGTGCTGGCCGCCCGGGCGCTCGGCGTCAAGCAGGGGTCGATCGTGCTCCGGCACATGCTGCCCAACGCGATGACCGCGGTGATCGTGCAGGCGACGCTGACCCTCTCCACCGCGATCCTGGAGGCGGCGTCGCTCTCCTTCCTCGGTCTCGGTGACCCCGACATCAACCGCGCCGAGTGGGGCCTGATGCTCGGTGTGGACGGCCAGCGCTACTTCGAGGTGCGGCCGGAGCTGGCCTACTACCCGGCGGTCGCGATCATCGTGGTCGCGCTCGGCTTCACCCTGCTGGGTGAGGGCATGCGCGAGGCGATCGACCCGAAGAGCCGGCGGTGACGGCGATGCGGACCAAGGACCAGCACCGTGAGGAAGTGACCCGATGAGCCTGCTCGACGTACGCGATCTGAGCGTGGTGTTCCAGCGTCGCGGTGAGCGGCCGTTCACCGCGGTCGACAAGGTCAGCTTCAGCGTGGAGCCGGGGCAGACCGTGGGCCTGGTCGGCGAGTCCGGCTGCGGCAAGAGCGTGACCAGCCTGGCGATCATGGGCCTGCTGCCCCGGCGGGGCAACAAGGTCACCGGTGAGGTCAACTTCGACGGCGCCGACCTGCTCAAGCTGCGCCCGGACGACATGCGGGACCGGCGCGGCCGGGACATCGGCATGATCTTCCAGGACCCGCTGTCCTCGCTGAACCCGGTCGTGCCGATCGGCGTCCAGGTGGCCGAGGTGCTGGAGCGGCACCGCGGGATGGACCGCAAGGCGGCCACGAAGGAGGCCCGCGAACTGCTGGACGCGGTCGGCATCCCGGACCCGATGCGGCGCCTCAAGGAATACCCGCACCAGATCTCCGGCGGCATGCGGCAGCGCGCGCTGATCGCCATCGCCCTGGCCTGCAAGCCGCGGCTGCTCATCGCGGACGAGCCGACCACCGCGCTGGACGTGACCATCCAGGCGCAGATCCTCACCCTGCTCAAGCAGCTCGTCGACGAGACCGGCACCGCGCTGATCATGATCACGCACGACCTGGGCGTGGTGGCCGGCCTCTGCGACACGGTCAACGTGCTCTACGGCGGCAAGGTGGTCGAGCGGGCCGCCCGGCACGAGCTGTTCGCCCGGCCCCGGCACCCGTACACGCACGGGCTGCTCAGCTCGGTGCCGCGGCTGGACTCGCCACGGGGCGAGCGGCTGCACGCCATCCGCGGCTCGGTGGCCGACAACATCCCGTGGGCCGAGGGGTGCGCGTTCGCCCCCCGCTGCGACAACGTGGTGGACGCCTGCCTGGAGGGCGCGCCCCCGCTCGAACCCACCGCGACCGGCGGCGACCTGCGCTGCAACAACCCCGTTTCCGAGGAGGTGGCGGTGCCGTGACCGAGTCGACCGAGCGGACCGGACCACTTGTCGAACTGCGCGACGTCAAGGTCCACTTCCCGATCAAGAGCGGTGTGCTCTTCGACCGCACCGTCGGTTACGTGTACGCCGTCGACGGCGTCTCGCTCTCCATCAACAAGGGCGAGACGTACGGGCTGGTAGGCGAGTCGGGGTGTGGCAAGTCCACCCTCGGCCGGGGCCTGCTGCGGCTGGTCGAGCCGACCGACGGGGAGATCGTCTTCGACGGCACCGACATCCGCGCGCTCAAGGGCGAGTCGATGCGCCGGATGCGTCGCCGGATCCAGATGATCTTCCAGGACCCGCTGTCCAGCCTGGACCCCCGGCAGTCGGTGGAGTCACTGCTGGTCGAGGGGCTCAAGGCACACGGCCTGGCCAAGGACAAGGCGGCCACCGACAGGCGGCTCCGGGAGACGCTCGCCGCGGTCGGCCTGCCCGCCTCGGCGCTGAGCAAGTACCCGCACGAGTTCTCCGGCGGCCAGCGCCAGCGCATCGGCATCGCCCGCGCGCTGGTGCTCGACCCGGACCTGATCGTCGCCGACGAGCCGGTCTCCGCGCTGGACGTGTCGATCCAGGCGCAGGTGATCAACCTGCTGGAGGAACTGCAGAACGAGCACGGGCTGACGTACCTGATCATCGCCCACGACTTGGCGGTGGTCCGGCACATCGCCGACACGGTCGGGGTGATGTACCTCGGCGGACTGGTGGAGGAGGCGTCCAGCGACGACCTCTACCGGGAGCCGATGCACCCGTACACCAGGGCGCTCATGTCGGCGGTCCCGGTGCCGGACCCGCAGGTAGAGGACCGCCGGGAGCGGATCCTGCTCGCCGGCGACCTGCCCTCGCCGACGAACCCGCCGGCCGGCTGCCGGTTCCACACCCGCTGCCCGTGGGCCCAGCCGACCCGCTGCGCCCAGGAGCGGCCGGCGCTGCGCGAGGTGCTCGGCGGGCACCGGGTGGCCTGCCACTACGCGGAGGACATCGCGGCCGGTCGGATCCGGCCGCACGAGGTGGAGCCGGAGCTGGTCCGGCCGGACGACGGCGCGGCGCCGGGCGACACCGGCGAGCTGATCCCGACGCCGTGACGCACGACGCGAGGCCCCTTCCCCATCGGGGAAGGGGCCTCGTCGCGTTCGGAGCGGGTCAGCCCTCGGGGCGGTTGAGCAGGGCCACCGCGACGGTGTGCACAGCGTCCAGCGCGGCCGGATCGGCAAGCGGCACCCGGCCGCCGGTCACCGCGTACCACTCGTCGGCGTCCTTGTACTGCACCCGCAGGGTGACCTGGCCGTCGGCGTACTCGGTGCGCAGCGTCAGGTCGCCGGTCACCACACCGGCCTCGTCGGTCATCACCCCGCCCGGGCCGGCGGTGATGTCGCTGGTCCGCTCCTGCGGTCCGGGCGCAGGCGGGGCGCCGGCGGGCGCGGGCGGGGTGGCGTCGGCGGACATCCCGGCCCCGGAGACGTCGGCGGGAGCGGCCGGTATGCCGTCGGCCGTCATCCCGGCCGAGGTCGGGCCCGGCACGGTCGCACCGCCGGCCGCCGCGGCGTCCACCCCGGTGGCGTCCGGCGTCCTCTCCGGCGCCGGTGTGCCACCGGCCCCGGTCACGGCTTGTTCGCCCATGTGCAGCCCTCCAACATGTCGGTGAGGGCGGCCTTCTCGGCACTGGTCACCGTCAGCCGCCAGTAGTGCTTGACCGTCACCCAGTCCGCGGCGTACTGGCACCAGAACGAGCGGTTCGCCGGCTTCCACTGGGACGGGTCCTGGTCACCCTTTGCCCGGTTGGAGCGGAGGGAAACCGCGATCAGCTGCGGCCGGGTCAGGTCGTTGGCGAAGTCGCCGCGCTTCGCGTCGTCCCACTCGTCGGCGCCGGAGCGCCAGGCGTTGGCCAGCGGCACCATGTGGTCGATGTCCACGTCGGCCGGATCGGTCAGCGTCAGCCCGTCGTACGGGCTCTCCCAGCGGCCGTCGACCACGTTGCAGCCGGAGAGCTTGATGCCCTCTCCGTCCCGTTGCAGCACACTGTCCCGCACGTCGCAGTTCTTGCCGGTGTCCCGCCAGTGCGGGAAGCGGGTCCGGCTGTAGCCCTTCATCGACCCGGCGGCGGCGACGGTCAGCTCACCGAGCTGCTGGTTGACGTTGCCGGCGCTGCTGGGCGGCGTGTCCGGCTCGTCGACCGGCACGCAACCGGCCACGCCGAGGGCGAGCACCGCGGTGAGCGCGGCGGCCATCCCGGCACCGGCTCCTGATCTCGTACGCACAGACGACACCCCTCCAGCTTGCGTGCTCCGGGCGATCCCGCACAGTACCCGGGCGACGGTTTCCGTGAATCGTGGCGTCGGAAGTGGAGGGCCCGGCAGAGTGGTTACCCATGACCGCACCCGCCCCCGCGCTGCGCATCGGCTCCGCCGCCGGACGCGGCACCCTGCTCGCCGCGATCCTCGCCTCCGGCATGGTCTTCCTGGACAGCACCGTGGTCAACGTGGCGCTGCCCCGGCTCGGCGCCGAGCTGGGGGCCACCGTCGCCGGTCTCCAGTGGACCGTCAACGGCTACCTGCTGATGCTGGCCGCCTTCGTGCTGCTCGGCGGCGCGCTCGGCGACCGGTTCGGGCGGCGGCGGGTCTTCCTGGTCGGGGTGGTGTGGTTCGCCGCGGCGTCGGTGCTCTGCGGGCTGGCTCAGGGGACCGGCTGGCTGATCGCGGCCCGGTTCCTCCAGGGTGCCGGCGGGGCGCTGCTCACCCCCGGCTCGCTCTCCGTGCTCCAGGCCAGCTTCGACCCGGACGACCGGGCCAGGGCGATCGGCACCTGGTCGGGGCTCTCCGGGGTGTCCACCGCGCTCGGCCCGCTCCTCGGCGGCTGGCTGATCGACGCGTTCTCCTGGCGGTGGATCTTCTTCGTGAACCTGCCGCTGGCCGTCGGGGTGGTGCTCGCCGCGCTGCGCTGGGTGCCGGAGAGCCGGGACGAGGCCGCCTCGCGTACCGGGGCCGGCCGGCGTTTCGACGTGGCCGGCGCGTTGCTCGGCGCGCTGGGCCTCGGCGGCGTCACGTACGCCCTGATCGACGCCCCGGCGCGCGGCGCCGGCTCCCCGACGGTGCTGGTCGCGGCGGTGCTCGGGGTGCTCGGCGCGGTCGTCTTCGTGCTGGTCGAGCGGCGCCGCGGCGACGCCGCCATGCTGCCCACCGGGCTGTTCGGCAGCCGGCTCTTCTCCGTGCTGAACGTCTTCACCGTGGTGGTGTACGCGGCCCTCGGCGGCTTCACCTTCTTCCTCGCCGTCTACCTGCAGAACGTGGTCGGCTGGTCGGCGCTGCTCACCGGCCTGGCCACCGTGCCGATGACGCTGCTGCTGCTGGTCGGCTCGGCCCGCGCCGGGGCGCTCGCCGCCCGGATCGGCCCCCGGCTGCCGCTCACCGTCGGCCCGGTGGTCGCCGCAGCCGGCCTGCTGCTGCTGCGCCGGGTCGGCCCCGGGGCCTCGTACTGGGTGGACGTGTTGCCCGGGGTGGCGCTGTTCGGCGCGGGGCTCACCCTGGTGGTCGCCCCGCTGACCGCGTCCGTGCTGGCCGCCGTGGCGGACCGGTTCGCCGGGGTGGCGAGCGGCTTCAACAACGCCGCGTCCCGGGCCGGCGGCCTGCTCGCGGTGGCGGCGCTGCCGCTGCTGGTCGGCCTCTCCGGCACCGGGTACGAGCAGAAGAGCGCGCTGGCCGACGCGTTCCGCGGGGCGATGCTCTGGTGCGCCGGCCTGCTGCTGGCCGGGGCGGTGCTGGCCGGCCTGCTGATCCACCGGCCGGCGCGGACCGCACCCGGCGCCCAGCCCTGCCCCTCCCTGCCCGCCTCGACGCCGCCGGACCGGCGGTGACCGGTGGTGCTGTTAGCGTCGGGCCATGGGTGATCAGGAGAGTGGGACGCCGGCCCGGCTGCGGTACCGGCTGCTGACCGGGCCGGACGACGCCGACTTCTGCCGGCGGGTCAGCGACCTGCTGGCCGACGGCTACCGGCTGCACGGCTCGCCGGCGGCCACCTTCGACGGGCAGCGGGTCATCGTGGCGCAGGCGGTCGTCCTCGACGACGGCAACCCCGTCGTCGTACCGGTCTGACCGGGTGGCCGGGCCCCGGCGTGCGGGGCCCGGCCACCCGTTGCTCAGCTCCGGGCGCGGTTGACCGCGCTGGTGACCGCCTTGATCGAGGCGGTCACGATGTTGGCGTCCACCCCGACGCCCCAGACGGTCCGGCCGTCGACCTCGCACTCCACGTACGCGGCGGCCTGCGCGTCCCCGCCGGAGGAGAGGGCGTGCTCGTGGTAGTCGAGCACCCGTACGGCCACGCCCACCGACTGGAGCGCGTTGACGTACGCGTCGATCGGGCCGTTGCCGACCGCGGTGAGCGGGCGGACCTCGCCGTCGTGGCCGACCCGGGCCTCGATCTCGACCTTGCCCTCGGCGGTGCCGATGGCGTAGCCGGCCAGCGTGACCGCCGGGTCGACCTGGTGGTCGGCCAGGTAGTTGCGGGCGAAGATCTCCCACATGGTGCCCGGCTCGACCTCGCCGCCGTCGTGGTCGGTGACCTGCTGGACCACGCCGGAGAACTCGATCTGGAGGCGGCGCGGCAGGTCGAGCTGGTGCTCGGACTTCATGATGTACGCGACGCCGCCCTTGCCGGACTGCGAGTTGACCCGGATGACCGCCTCGTAGGTGCGGCCCAGGTCCTTCGGGTCGATCGGCAGGTAGGGCACGGCCCAGGTGAACTCGTCGACCGGCACCCCGGCCGCCGCCGCGTCGGCGTGCAGCGCGTCGAAGCCCTTCTTGATCGCGTCCTGGTGCGAGCCGGAGAAGGCGGTGTAGACCAGGTCGCCCGCGTACGGGTGGCGCTCGTGCACCGGCAGCTGGTTGCAGTATTCGACGGCGCGCTTGATCTCGTCGATGTTCGAGAAGTCGATCATCGGGTCGATGCCCTGGGAGAACAGGTTCAGTCCCAGGGTCACCAGGTCGACGTTGCCGGTGCGCTCGCCGTTGCCGAACAGGCACCCCTCGATGCGGTCGGCGCCGGCCAGCAGGCCCAGCTCGGCGGCGGCCACCCCGGTGCCCCGGTCGTTGTGCGGGTGCAGGCTCAGCACCAGGCTGTCCCGGCGGGGCAGGTGCCGGTGCATCCACTCGATCGAGTCGGCGTAGACGTTCGGCATGGCCATCTCGACGGTGGCCGGCAGGTTGACGATCAGCTTCCGGTCCGGGGTGGGGTCGACCACCTCGATGACCTTGGCGCAGACCTCCAGCGCGTACTCCAGCTCGGTGCCCGTGTACGACTCGGGCGAGTACTCGTAGTGGATGTCGGTGTCCGGGGTGTGGATCTCCGCGTACTTCTGGCAGAGCCGGGCGCCGGTGGTGGCGATGTCGGTGATGCCGTCCCGGTCCAGGCCGAAGACCACCCGGCGCTGGAGCGTCGAGGTGGAGTTGTAGAAGTGCACGATGGCCCGGCGGGCGCCGCGCAGCGACTCGAAGGTCCGGTCGATCAGGTGCTCCCGGCACTGGGTCAGCACCTGGATGGTGACGTCCTCCGGGATGAGGTCCTGCTCGATCAGCTGGCGGACGAACTCGTAGTCGGTCTGGCTGGCCGAGGGGAAGCCGACCTCGATCTCCTTGTAGCCCATCTGCACCAGCAGCTGGAACATCCGGCGCTTGCGCTCCGGGGACATCGGGTCGATCAGGGCCTGGTTGCCGTCGCGGAGGTCCACCGCGCACCAGCGGGGCGCGGTCTCGACGCGGCGGGTGGGCCAGGCGCGGTCCGGCAGGTCGAACCGGAACTGCTGGTGGTAGGGCAGGTAACGCTGGAACGGCATCCGGCTGGGGCGCTGCCGGGCGATCGGATCGGTCTCAGCGTCGGTGACAGGTTGAGCCATCTCGGAGTGCTCCCTGGGAACATGTGGCGTCAGCAGATCGGAAGGTGTCGGCGAGTTGCCGGGCGACGGTGCGCGGCGGTGCCGAGAGGAAGTTCGGATGTGCTGGACGGCGCGGTTCAACTCCGCGACGAGGTGCCGGCCGGTCAGGCCTCGTCGCGGCAGCCAAGGAGAAGGTACGCGCGCCACATGACAAGGTCACCCTACGTGGTGAGACCGGCGGTGGGAAGCCAGGTCCGGACTATGGGACCGGTGTCACGGCCTCGTCCGGCGTCGCGGCGCCCAACCGCGGCGCCTGCCCGGCCCAGGCCACCACGGGTGCGATCGCCAGCCCGACCAGCGCCACCGACGCGGCGACGGTGTTGCTCCGGGCCAGCGGCGGCGCCTGACCCCGGCCGGGCGGATCAGGCCAGGAGCAGGTCGGCGAGCGGGCGGCGGCGGCGCAGCTCGGTCTCCCGGTCCCGCAGGTCATCGGGGAGCGCGAACGGGTCGCCGAGCCGGCCGATCGCGACCACCACGGTGGGCCGGATGCCGACCGGCAGGTCCAGTTCGGTGACGAGGCCGGCCCGGTCGAAGCGGGTGAGCTGGTGCGCGTGCAGGCCGAGCGCGGTGGCCTGCACGGTCAGGTGGGCGACGGCCTGACCCAGGTCGTACGCGGCCCGCTCGGGGTCGCCGCCGGTGTGCGCGCCGAGCAGCAGCGCCGCGGCGTGCCGGGCCCAGCGTTGGTCGCCGTCGGGGAGGCTGACCAGCAGCCGTTTCCAGGTGTCGTCCTCCCGGTGCCCGAACGCGAACCGCCACGGCTGGGCGTTGCCGGCCGAGGGGGCCCAGCGGGCGGCCTCCAGCAGCGAGGTGGCCTCGTCGCCGCTGAGCTCGGCGGTCGGGTCGAAGGCGCGTGGGCTCCAGCGGAAGGCGAGCAGCGGGGTGAGGTCGAGCATGCGGAGAAGCATCCCTCATGGGTGTTTTGCACCCTCGACCGCCCCCGGTCAGATGTGTCCAAGAGCACCCGTAACGGACATCGGGGTCAGGGCGTTCCCGTGCTCGGGCTGTCGGTCGGCGACGGCGCCTCCCGGCTCACCGGGTCGCCCTCGGTGACCGGGCCGGCCAACTGCACGGTGGCCGGCGCCGCGCCCGGCTCGCCGGCCAGCCTCAGGGTGCCGAAGGCCGCCCGGACCGCCGCCGGGGTGCCGTCGGGCCGGTAGCAGTAGATGCCCACGTCCAGCGGGGCGTTCAGCGAGGCCGACGTCGACTCGACCGAGTAGCACTCGCCGCTCACCCCGGGCAGCGGGGCGGCCGGCGAGACCGCGAGCGGGGCGCGCCGGTCGGTGAGCACCTCCAGCCAGTCCGTGAACGGGTGCTGCACCCGCGGGTCCAGCTTCCGGGGCACGGCGTCGTCGGCGTCACCGAGGCGTACGCAGCCCGCCGGCTGCGCCCATCCGGCCGAGGGCAGGGCGCACTGGAAGAGCCCGTCCGCGTTCGCGGCGAGCGAGACGTCGACGGTGCCGCCCCGCCCCCAACCGGGCACGTCCACCCGCCAGGTGCCGTCGTTCGCGCTGGTCACCGCGACCGTCCGGGCCGCGCCTCCGGCCGGCTCGAAGGTGTACGTGGCGGTGAGGTGCCGGTCCTGCGCGGCGGCGGCCAGCGCGGCCAGCTCGTCGCGGGCCGCGTCCGCCTCGGCCGGGACCGGATCGGCGGTGCTGGTCGGGGCCGGGCTCGGCGGGTCGGCGGTGCAGGCGGCCAGGAGCGCCGGCAGGGTGAGCGCCAGGGCGCCGGTCAGTCGCCGGGCCGCGCGTCGGTGTGCGTGCACCGGGTCATTCTGCGGTGCCGGCCCGGGTGCGGGGAGCCCGCCGTACGGGTGTTCCGGTCGGCGTGTCGCGCGGCCGGGTCGGCCCCGGTGAGCCGCCCCACGCCGGGCCGGATGGTGGGATCACCTGACCCGGCGCCGTGCGCCGCCCGATACCCTGAGGAGGTCTGACACGCGCCGCCGGACCGAAGAAACCGGCGGCGCCGGCACGCTCAGGGTCGTCGCTGGGAGGGAGTGCACCGTCGTGGCACTCGTGGTGCAGAAGTACGGCGGGTCCTCCGTCGCCAACGCCGAGCGGATCAAGCGGGTGGCCGAGCGCATCGTGGCCGCGCGCAAGGCCGGCGACGACGTGGTCGTGGTGGTCTCCGCCATGGGGGACACCACCGATGAGCTGCTCGACCTGGCCAACCAGGTCAGCCCGCTGCCGCCCGGCCGCGAGCTGGACATGCTGCTCACCGCCGGGGAGCGGATCTCCATGGCGCTGCTCGCCATGGCCATCCACAACCTGGGGTACGAGGCCCGCTCGTTCACCGGCTCGCAGGCCGGCGTGCTCACCACCTCGGTGCACGGCAGGGCCCGGATCATCGACGTCACCCCGGGTCGCCTCAAGGGCGCGCTCGACGAGGGCGCGGTGGTCATCGTGGCCGGCTTCCAGGGCGTCTCCCAGGACACCAAGGACGTCACCACGCTGGGCCGGGGCGGGTCGGACACCACCGCGGTGGCCCTCGCGGCCGCGCTCGACGCGGATGTCTGCGAGATCTACACCGACGTGGACGGGGTCTTCACCGCCGACCCGCGGATCGTGCCGAACGCCCGGCACATCAGGCACATCACCTACGAGGAGATGCTGGAGCTGGCCGCCTGCGGCGCCAAGGTGCTGCACCTGCGCAGCGTCGAGTACGCCCGGCGCGCGGGGTTGCCGATCCACGTCCGTTCGTCATACTCGACCAACACCGGCACGATGGTCACCGGATCGATGGAGGACCTTCCTGTGGAACAGGCACTGATCACCGGGGTCGCCCACGACCGCAGCGAGGCGAAGATCACCATCGTCGGGGTGCCCGACGAGCCGGGCGCCGCCGCGCGGATCTTCGACACCGTGGCCGGCGCCGAGATCAACATCGACATGATCGTGCAGAACGTGTCCACCGAGGGCACCGGCCGCACCGACATCTCGTTCACGCTGCCCAAGACCGACGGCCCGACCGCGATGGCCGCGCTCAGCAAGATCCAGGAGCCGGTCAAGTTCAAGGGCCTGCTCTACGACGACCACGTCGGCAAAGTCTCCCTGATCGGCGCCGGCATGCGCTCGCACCCGGGCGTCGCGGCCGGCTTCTTCGCCGCCCTCGGCGCGGCCGGCGTGAACATCGAGATGATCTCCACCTCGGAGATCCGGGTCTCCGTGGTGTGCCGGGACACCGACCTCGACAAGGCGGTCCGGGCCATCCACGACGCCTTCGACCTGGGCGGTGACACCGAAGCCGTCGTCTACGCCGGCACCGGGCGGTAGTGCGGATGTCGTCGCTGCCCACCCTCGCCGTGGTCGGAGCGACCGGCGCCGTCGGCACGGTGATGTGCCAGATCCTCTCCTCCCGCCGCAACGTGTGGGGCGAGATCCGGCTGCTCGCCTCCGAGCGCTCGGCCGGCCGCCAGGTGCAGTGCCGGGGCGAGTTGCTGACCGTCCAGGCGCTCACCCCCGAGGCGTTCGACGGCGTGGACGTGGCCATGTTCGACGTCCCGGACGAGGTCTCGGCCGAGTGGGCGCCGGTCGCGGTCGGCCGTGGCGCGGTCGCCGTGGACAACTCCGGCGCGTTCCGGATGGACCGCGACGTCCCGCTGGTCGTTCCCGAGATCAACCCCGAGCAGGTCCGGAACCGGCCGAAGGGGATCATCGCCAACGCCAACTGCACCACCCTGGCGATGATCGTGGCGATCGCCCCGCTGCACCGCGAGTACGGCCTGCGTGAGCTGGTGCTCGCCTCGTACCAGGCGGTCTCCGGGGCGGGGCAGGCCGGCGTGGACGCGCTGCACGCCCAGCTCGGCAAGATCGCCGGAGACCGCGTGCTCGGCTCCCGGCCGGGCGACGTGCGGCAGGCGGTCGGTGACGAGCTGGGCCCGTTCCCGGCGCCGCTGGCGCTCAACGTGGTGCCCTGGGCCGGCTCGCTGGCGGACGGCGGCTGGTCGTCCGAGGAGCTGAAGATGCGCAACGAGTCGCGCAAGATCCTCGGGCTGCCCGACCTCAAGGTCTCCGCGACCTGCGTCCGGGTGCCGGTGGTGACCGGCCACTCGGTCGCGGTGCACGCGGTCTTCGCCACCGAGGTGGACGCCGAGGGGGCCCGCGAGGTGCTGCGCAACGCGCCCGGCGTGATCCTGGTCGACGACCCGGCCGCCGGCGAGTTCCCGATGCCGATCGACGCGGTGGGCACCGACCCGTCCTGGGTCGGGCGGATCCGCCGCGCGGTCGACGACCCGCGCGCCCTGGACCTCTTCGTGACGGGCGACAACCTTCGCAAGGGCGCCGCCCTCAACACCGCCCAGATCGCCGAACTCCTGGCGAAGGAGCTGACCCGCTGATCCGGCCGCGCCGCCCGGCGCCCGCTCCGCCGCGCCGGTCAGGCGGCGGAGAGGTGTACGCCGTCTCGGCCGTGTTGTTTCACGGCGTAGAGGGCCTGGTCGGCGCGACGTAGGGTTCGCTCCGGGGTTTCGCCGGGGCGGGGTAGGGCGACGCCGACGCTGATCGTCCTTCCGGCGCGGCGGGCGGCCTCGGTGAGCCGCTCGGCGATCCGGACGGCCTCCTCGGGGCGGCTCACCTCGATCACCGCGACGAACTCGTCGCCGCCGGTCCGGTACAGCTCGTCGCCCTGGCGCAGCGCCCCCTCCAGCGCCCGGGCCAGCCCCACCAGCAGCCGGTCGCCGGCCTGGTGGCCGTACGTGTCGTTGACGTCCTTGAAGCCGTCCACGTCGATCGCCAGCAGGGCGGTACGCCCCGGCGTGGCGCTGGCGATCCGCTGTCCGAACGGCCCGGTGTGGCGCAGCCCGGTGAGCGGGTCCGAGCTGGCCTGCTCGCGCAGCCGCGCGAGCGTACGCAGCCGGTCGAGGCAGGTCCACGCCTGCCCGGCCAGCAGCTCGATCAGGTTGACCGTGGTCGGGTCGGGGCGCAGCAGCCGCTCGTCGGCGACCAGCAGCACCCCGCCGCCGTCCGGCGGGCCGACCGGCACCGCCACCAGGGTGCGCGCCCCGGCCCGGGTCAGCGGCAGGTAGTCCTCGGTCGGCGGGTGCCCCGCCTCGCCCAGCGTGTACGCCGAGCCGTGCCGGTGCGCCCGGGCGATCATCCGGCCGAGCGCCGCCGGCCCGGCCTCGGCCAGCTCGGCCCGGATCCGGGCCTCCAGCGGGCCGGGGGTGCCCGTCGGCGCGCCCAGCCGGGGCTCGCGCCGGTCGGCGAGGATCAGCACGGCGGCGGAGAGGGCCGAGACGTCCCGGGCCGCGGTGATCGCGGCGGTCATCAGGTCCCAGTCGGTGGGGGCGGTGGTCATCGCGGCGGCGTGCCGGAGCAGCTTCTCGCTGCGGCTCTCGGCCGGCGGGCCGCCGAGCGCCCCGATCCGGGCGCCGAGCCGGTCGGCCAGCCGCTGCGTGGTCGCCCGCCACCGGTCGGTCTCGACCGGGCCGCTCCACTGCAGGTCCAGCACGCCGAGCGGCCGGCCCGCCCGGTCCCGCACCGGCACGCAGATCTCGGCGGTGACGTCGGGGCGTACGGGAAGGTAGTCGGGGTCGGCGGTCACGTCGGGGACGGTGGCGGGCTCGCCGGAGTCGTACACCCGGGCGACGATCGACGGCTCCGGGTCGCGGCGCGGCGCGTCGGCGTTGTCGCTCCCGGTCTTCAACGGCACGGTGGAGAAGACCTGCCAGGCGCCGGTGGCCGCGACGCAGCGGAGCCGGTCGTGGACCTGGAGCAGGATCGAGATCGTCGCCGGGGTGTGCCGGGCCAGCGCCGCGACGGTCCACTGGCACGCCTCCAGCGCGGTCGACGCCATGGGGAGGCGGACCGTGACGTCTCGGACGACTCGCTCGTGATCCACGTCGTTCCTGCTCGGAGGGGGCGGGGCGCGATCAAGGGTACTCATCGGAGGAGCCGGCGACCTTCGTACACATGTGCTATCCACAGGCTGTGGACGGGGCCTGTGGGTGCGGCGGGGCCCGCGGCGGGGGTCGGCGGCGATAGCGTGGGGGTCCGGGCTCGTCAGGAGGCGCCGATGCTCATCGCCCAGCTCAGCGACCCGCACGTGACCACCGGCCCGCTCGCCGCGGAGCAGGCGTCGGGGCTGCACCGGGCGCTCGGCCGGGTCCTCGCCCTGCGTCCCCGGCCCGACTGCGTGGTGATCACCGGCGACCTGGTGAGCAACGGCCGCCCGGACGAGTACCTCGCGCTGCGCGAGGTCATCGCGCGCTTCCCGCTGCCCGTCCACCTCGCCGCCGGCAACCACGACGACCGGGAGTCCCTGCTCGACACCTTCGGCGGCACCCCGTACCTGGGTGGCGGCTTCTCGGCCCACTACCACGTGGACCAGCCGGACGGGACGCTCGTGGTGCTCGACTCGCACGCCCCCGGCGACGACGCCGGGCGGCTCGGCGACGATCAGCTCGGCTGGCTGGACGGCGTGCTCGCCGGCCGCCCAGACGTGCCCGCCGTCGTGTGCCTGCACCATCCGCCGGTCGCGGTCGGCGTCCCGGCCATGGACGCCATGGGGCTCACCGACGCGGACGCCCTCGCCGAGGTGATCGGGCGCCACCCCCATGTGGCCCGTGTCGCCGCCGGCCACCTGCACCGGCCGGTGACCAGCGCCTTCGCCGGTACGGTGCTGACCACCGCCCCGAGCACCTGGATGCAGGTCAGCCTGGCCATGTCGGACGACTCGGAGATCGGGTGGGTCGCCGAGCCGACCGCGTTCCTGCTGCACCTGGTCTCCGGCGGCGGCTGCGTGACGCACACCGTCCAGGTCAGCCACGCCGCCGGGCGGACCTGCTGGTTCTGACCGAGCGGCTCCTCTGGTACGCCGCGTACGGCACCAACCTGCACGCGGCGCGGCTGGCGGCCCTGTGGCGGGAGCGCTACCGGGCGGACCGGCAGAACGGGCCGCCGTTCGGTCGGGATCTCTCACCCGGTGGCTGTATTTGCCTGCGCAGAGGTTGTCCACGCAAACGTCTCTCGGTGACATTGGCAGCGTCGACGGCGTGCCGCTCGGCACCCGTTCGTGGACCAGTGGGCGCCGCACCCTCCTGCTGGTCCACCCGGCGCGCGGCGCCGGCTCCCTGGTCCCTGGGGGCCGGTGCCGTGGGCGCCGGACCGGATCAGCCGAGCAGGGCGTCGCGCAGCGCGGGGGCCAGCACCTCCGGCGGCACCTCGTGGAAGCCGCCCGCCAGGCTGAGGTGGGTGGCCCCGGGGATCACCCCGGCTGTCGCCACAGCCGCGTCGCGCAGCCACGGTGGGCTGCCCGTGCTGTCCAGCACCACGGTGGGCACGGCGATCGCTGTGAGCCGGTCGGCGGGCAGTCCGGCGTAGCCGGTGACCGTGGTGTCGTAGGCCAGGGTGTGTGCCAGCCCCGCCATCCAGGCCCACTCCGGAGCGTCGCGCATCCCGCCGACCGCCTCGGCGGGCACGCCGACCGCGTCGGTCAGGAAGAGGGCGACCGCGTCGTCGCGCCGGCCGGCCGCGACCAGCTCGCTCAACCGCTCGGCCAGCCCCGGCTTCGCGCCGCCGTGCGGGCCGGCCTGGAACGGCGGCTCGAAGAGCGCCAGCCCGCTGACCGGCACCCCCTCGGCCACCGCGTACGCCGCGAGGATCGCACCGGACGAGAGGCCGTAGAGGTGGGCGCCGGGGCCCGCACGGTCGATCAGGGCGGCCATGTCCTCGATCTCGCGCTGCACCGCGTACGGGCCGGTGTCGCCGCTCTCGCCGCGACCCCGGCGGTCGTAGCCGTAGACGGTGAAGTCGGCGGTCAACGCGGCGGCCAGCGGGCGCGTGGTGCTCCGGTCGTTGAAGGCCCCGCCGACCAGGACGATCGGCGGTCCCTCGCCGGCCGTCTCGTACGCGATCGTGGTGCCGTCGGCGGACCGCACCGAGTCCACCGTCCAGTTGGTGCCGCTCGACTCCATGGCTACATTCCTAGCCCATACCTCCGACAGCGGCGCGGCGTGAAGGAATTCACCCCCCGGTCATGTCCGACTAGTCGGGCGTACCGGTGCAGGTTGCTGTCGATATCCACAGTTGAGATGCACTGCCCCGGTCGACCGATCGCTTGACGGGTGGCAAGCTTGCTTCGGCAGGCGGCGTCCCCCCGACCGCCGTCATCCGCGATCGACCCCTGTCACGGCACGTCCAGGGTCACCGGTGCGAACCATCGCCCGGACAGCCACGCGCCGAGTCTCACGAGGAGTTCCATGTCCGTCCCCGGGATGCGCCGGGCCGCCGTCGGCCTGGCCGCACTCGCCGCGACCGCGTTCACCGCGGTCGCCGTCAACCCCAACCAGGCCGCGGCCGACCCGAAGCCGGTCGACGTCAAGCTGCTCGCCATCAACGACTTCCACGGCAACCTCGAGCCCCCGACCGGGTCGAGCGGCACGATCGCCGGGCAGGCCGCGGGTGGTGCGGAATACCTGGCCACCCAGCTGAACATGCTGCGTGGCAGCACCGAGGAGGAGCGGGAGCGCACCGTCACGGTCGCCGCCGGTGACCTGATCGGCGCCTCGCCGCTGCTCTCCGCCGCGTTCCACGACGAGCCCACCGTCGAGGAGATGAACCTCGCCGGGCTCGAGTTCACCAGCGTCGGCAACCACGAGTTCGACGAGGGCGCCACCGAGCTGCTCCGGATGCAGAACGGCGGCTGCCACCCGGTCGACGGCTGCGCCGACGGCACCCCGTTCGCGGGCGCCCAGTTCCAGTACCTCTCGGCGAACGCCTTCAAGACCGCCACCGGCAAGCCGCTGCTGCCGCCGTACGGCATCAAGAAGATCGACGGCGTCAAGATCGGCTTCATCGGGATGACCCTGGAGGGCACCCCGCAGATCGTCAGCCAGCAGGGCGTCGCCGGTCTCTCCTTCGCCGACGAGGCGGACACCGCCAACAAGTACGCCCGCATCCTGCAGGCCCAGGGCGTGCAGTCCATCGTCGTGCTGCTGCACGAGGGCGGCGTGCAGAACGGCGGCGGGATCAACGACTGCACCGGGTTCAGCGGCCCGATCGTCGACATCGCCAACCGGATGGACCCGTCCATCGACGTGATCGTCAGCGGGCACACCCACGCCGCGTACAACTGCAACATCAACGGCAAGCTGGTCACCAGCGCCAGCTCCTTCGGCCGCCTGGTCACCGACATCGACCTGAAGATCGACCGGCGGACCAAGGACATCGTCAGCGCCTCGGCGAACAACGTCGTGGTGACCCGGGACGTCCCGAAGGACCCGGCCAGCACCCAGCTGATCAACCGCTACAAGACCGCCCTCGGCCCGGTGGCCGACAAGGTGGTCGGCGAGACCACCAGCGTGATCAACAAGACCCAGGAGAACCTGTACCAGACCGGGGTCGACGCCAACGGCAAGCCGACGTACCAGACCGGTGAGTCGCCGCTCGGCAACCTGATCGCCGACGCCCAGCTCGCCGCCACCGACAACGAGCAGAACGCGGTCGCCGCGTTCATGAACCCCGGTGGTGTCCGCGCCGACCTCGACGCCGGCCCGGTCACCTACGCCGAGGCGTTCACCGTCCAGCCGTTCGCCAACAACCTGGTGACCCTGGACCTGACCGGCGCGCAGCTCTACTGCCTGCTGGAGCAGCAGTTCACCACCGCCAAGGTGCTGTACGCGTCCTCGACCGTGCACTACGTCGTCAACGTGAACGGCACCACGGCGCCGGCCGGCACGCCGTGCAGCGGCACCCGCGTGGTCCGGGGCAGCCTCACCATCAACGGCACCCCGGTCACCGACACCGCGACCTACCGGGTCACGGTGAACAACTTCCTCTCCGGCGGTGGTGACGGCTTCAGCGTCCTCACCGGCGGCACGAACGCCGTCACCGGCATGATCGACCTGGACGCCTTCACCGCGTACCTGACCGAGAAGTCGCCGGTCTCCGCGCCGGCCCTGGACCGGATCCAGACCACCGCGGAGGTCCCCGCCGCCTGACGGCCGACCGTACGACGACGGGCCCCCGGAGCTGACGCTCCGGGGGCCCGTTCGTGCGCCGGCGGCGTTCGCTATGCGTGCGCGGGCTCCGGCTCCCGGACGGGGCCGGCGGCGCGGCCGTCCTGGGCGGCGGTGAGCAGCGGGCGCAGCGACAGGGCCAGCACCGACGCGGTCAGGCAGCCGCCCACCACGACCGCCACCCAGAGCCGGCCGTGCGCCGCGCCGATCAGCGGGCCCGCGGTGACCGGGCCGATGACCCCGCTGATCCCGAAGATCATCGAACTCATCGCGTTGTACCGGCCGCGCAGCTCGTCGGTGGCGAGCGCGTTGGTCAGCGCCGGCATCACCGGCGACAGCATCGTCTCGCCGAACCCGAAGATCGCCGAGCAGGCCACCACGCCGAGCGCCGCGAGCAGCGCGTTGCCCGTGCCGACCACGCCGGCGGCGCCGAGGACCAGCCAGGCGGTCGCGAAGACCGCGCCCACCGCGGCGAGCGCGCCGGTCCGGCTCCGCCCCTCCATCCGGCGGATCACCAGCAGTTGGGAGAGCACGATCATCACGGTGTTGGCGGCGAGCGCCCAGGCCACCACCCGGGGCGATACCTCCACCACCCGCACCGAGTACGCAGCGAAGCCCACCTCGATCTGCGCGTAGCCGCAGGTGGTGAGGACCAGGCCGAACAGGACCAGCCTGCGGAACGGCCGGTCCCGCAGCACGGTGAGGTAGCCGCCGGGCGCCGCTCCGGTGCCCGCCGCCCGGTCCTTTGCCAGCCGGTGTCCGACGTGCGGCAGGGTGAGCAGGATCAGGCACGGCATCAGGTAGCTCACCGCGTCCAGCACGTAGACGGCCTGGAAGGTGACCGGCCGGGCCACGTCGACCACCGCGCCGGAGATCAGGCCGCCCACGCCGATGCCCAGATTGAGCAGGGCGAAGTTCAACCCGAACACCCGCTGCCGCTCACCGTCGCCGGTGAGCGAGGCGAGGATGGTGTTCTGACCGGCCCAGATCGCCGAGCTGCCGATGGCGACCAGCGTCATCACGCCGAACGCCGTCGCGGTCGAGTCGACCAGCGCCAGCGAGCCGGTGCCGATCGCCTCGACGACCAGGCAGGGCAGCACCACCCGACGCGCGCCGAACCGGTCGATCAGCGTGCCGCCCAGCGGCGACAGCGCCAGCGTCACGGCGCCGAACCAGCCGATCACCAGGCCGGCCCGGGCGTCGCCCAGCCCGCGCACGTCGGTGAGGTAGATGAAGAGGAAGGGCAGGGTGAGACCGCGCCCGATGGCCGACAGCAGGGTGCCGATCAGGATCCGACGGGCTTCGGGACGGGCGGGTAGGGCGCGGCGCAGCATGGCTGCATTCTTGGTGCCGGGTACGACGACCCGCGACCGGATTTGCGCCCGCCACGCGCTCGGCGGAGCCGGCGGGTGAGCAAGCTAACCCCGTCTGCCATGCTGGCGCGGTGACCACCACCTGGCGCCACCTGCCCGCCCCGGCCCGCGAGATCGCGCAGGCGGCCACCGAGGCGGTGGGCGCCGCGCAGGCGCGGGACGCCGGGGCGTACCAGCCCGCCGCCGAGCGGCTCGCCGCCGCGGACCGGGCCGGGCTGGTGCTCGGCGGCGTGGTCCGGTTGCTGCTGGAGGAGGGCCACCCGGACGGGCTGGACGGCGACGACATCCGCCAGGTGCTGGAGCGCTGCGTCCGGTCCACCGCGGCATGGCGACCCGACGTCGACCCGCACGTGCTGCTGGTGCTGCTGGCGGGCGCGCTCGGCGTCTACGACCCGGGCGACGACGACGCGCCGCCCGATCCGGCCGTGATCGCCCGGCACGCCCCGCTGCTCGTCGCCGACCTGCTGGCGGCCACCGGACGCCCCCTGGCCGACTACCTGTCGGCGGCGTTCGCCGAGGTCGCCCGCACCGAACTGCACGACTGACCGCCGCCGGAGGGGGTCACGGGCTGGCGGCGAGGAAGACGAACGCGGCGAGCAGCACCAGGTGCACCCCGCCCTGGAGCACGGTGGCGCGACCCGGCACCACGGTGAGCACGCCGGTCACCGCGGTCAGCGCGAGCAGCGTCATCTGGGTGCCGCCGAGGCCCAGCAGCAACGGGCCCTCCAGCCAGATCGAGGCCAGCGCTATGGCCGGGATGGTCAGGCCGATGCTGGCCATGGCCGAACCGAGCGCCAGGTTGAGGCTGATCTGCACCCGGTCCCGGCGGGCCGCCCGGGCGGCGGCGAGGGTCTCCGGCAGCAGCACCAGCAGGGCGATGACCACGCCGACGAACGCCTGCGGCAGGTTCGCCGCCTCGACGCCGGCCTCGATCGCCGGGGAGATGGTCTTCGCGTCGCCGACCACCGCGACCAGCGCCACGACCAGCAGCGCCAGGCTGGCCAGGGCGGTACGGGTGGACGGCGGGTCGGCGTGCCCGTCGCCGTCGGCGTCCTCGGGAATGATGCTGCCCTCCTGCGTCACCGGCAGGAAGTAATCGCGGTGCCGGCCGGTCTGCACCAGCACGAACAGGCCGTACAGGGCGAGCGAGGCGACCGCCGCGAAGGCGAGCTGTGCGGAGGAGAACTGTGGGCCGGGCCGGCTGGTGAAGGTCGGCACCACCATGCTGAGGGTGGCGAGCGTGGCCACCGTGGCCAGCGCCCCACCCGTACCCTCCGGGTTGAACACCGCGACCCGGCGGCGCAGCGCGCCGAGCAGCAGGGACAGGCCGAGTATCCCGTTGCAGGTGATCATCACGGCGGCGAAGACCGTGTCCCGGGCCAGCGCCTGCGTCTTGTCGCCGCCGCTGATCATCAGCGTGACGATCAGCCCGACCTCGATCACGGTGACCGCCACCGCGAGCACCAGCGAGCCGAGCGGTTCGCCCACCTTGTGCGCCACCACCTCGGCGTGGTGCACGGCCGCCAGCACGGCCCCCGCGAGCAGCGTGGCCACCACCACGATCAGCGGGCCGGGCAGGTGCCGGCCCCAGGTGGCCGCGAGCACGAGGACCGCGATCAGGGGTAGGAGGGTGGTCCAGTCGGTCAGGCGGGATCGGATCTTGGCCGGCATGCCATCAACCTTGCCAGGCGAGCGGACCAATCGCCCGTGGCCGGAGGCTTGCGATTGCGGCCCCGGGGTGCCCCGTGAGCCGCGCCACACTCCGGTGGCGAACGGTGGAACGCCGAGAGGCCGCACCCGATGAACCGGATGCGACCTCTCACCTCTGGTCGGGGTGGCCGGACTCGAACCGACGACCTCTTCGTCCCGAACGGCCGTACGACGTGGCGGGCGTTGTCGTCCGTTGGTGACGTACCGGAAGCGCGACCAGATGCCCGCGGCCAGCGGATCTTCGGACCAGTGTCTTGAGTGATGTGCGTGGCGGCATGTTGGACAGCCAGTACTTTGACTGGTTCGTCGGTGTTGGGCGGCCATTCGGCGATCAGCCAGCATTCGGGCAAGCTGCCGTCGTCGTCGCGGGGGATGTCCCGGTTCGCGGGGCGGATCCGTAGCCGTAGGAAGTGCGAGCGCATCGCCCCGGTCGGGTTCGTTTTGCTGCGCCGGCTGCCGCGCCGCGAGGTGGTCTGCCGTGCGGTCTCGCGGCCTGTGGCCAGGACCAGGTCCTTGAGGGTGGCCGGCGGGTCGGGGTAGGCCGGGCGGGGTGGGCGGCCTCGGCCGGAGTAGGCCGGGGTGACCGGGACCGCGTCGGCGGGGTGGGCGGTGGCGGTCGGGTCGACCTGGACCACGTAGCGCAGGCCACGTTCGGCCAGGCCGAGCCGGAACAGGGTGCAGTCGCCGTAGCCGGAGTCCGCGGCCACCGGCAGTTTCGGCAGCCCCCACCGGTCGATCATCTCGTCGAGCATGTCCAACGCGAGGCGCCATTTCTCCCGGTGCCGCACGTCGTCGGGCATGCGGGCCCGGTCCCGCCGGGCCCGCACCGCCGCGGCCCGGTCGGGATCGGTGACCATGGTGTCGTCCCACGATCGCGGGCAGAACAACCGCCAGTTCGCGGCCACCGACGCGGTGTCGGTGACCGCCTGGACGCTTACCCCGATCTGACAGTTGCCGGTCTTTGCCCAGGTGCCCGAGTACTGCCGGGCCACACACGGCGATTCGGTGCCGGTCCTTCGGGAAGCCCGAGTCGCCGATCACGTACGCGGCCGGGTCGATCGCGTCGGCCGCCCACCGTGCCACGTTCGCCCGCACCGTCGTGTAGTCCCAGGTCGAGGACGTGATGAACTGCTGCAACTGCTGATGATCGACGCCGAGGCGTTCCGCCATCGGCTGCATCGACTTCCGCGCCCCATCGGTGAGCAGGCCACGCATGTACAACTCGCCCTTGACCCGCTGATCCGAACGCCGAACTGCGCCATCCGACATCGCCGCGGTGAACTCGACCAGCCGCGGACGCGCCTTCTCGACCTGCTCCGGAGTCACACCAGATCGCTGTGGCTCACCAGCCCGCTCCGACAGGCGCGGAGACCGACGTCGTAGAGGTTCGGTGAACCAACCACCGGGACGCATCCGTTCTGTCATAGACGAACGCGTCACGCGCGCGTCAGGCGCAATTGATCCACGGCACTGTCCCCTACAAGGCACTAGGAGGCCCAGATGACAGCTTTGACTCGCATGCGCAAGATGTGGCGACCGGTCTTGATCGGCGCCATGGTCCTGGCAGGGGTGGCCACAGCCGCTACGCCGGCAAGTGCGGCGACCACCAACCGGACCGGAATCTGCAACAAGGGAGCCGGCTACAACGCGTACCTGGAGTTCCCCTTCCGAGGCATAACCAGCTTCGGGGTACGGCCGGGCACATGTTGGAGCAAAACGCTCGCCGCCGGCAGCTCTGAGCCTGTCAAGGTGTGGGCCGTCTCTTCCGGCTCCTGGCGCCTGCTGGGCGAGACGTGGATCCACTCGGCCAACCACAACGTGTTCCGGACCTCGGGCTCGGGCGCTTGGGGGGCCTACTACTGGTATAGCACCAGCTGACGGCCGTGAAAGCCCCGCGCGCTCCTTCTGGCGTGCGGGGCCAGGGCGAATCGCGTAGCCGGGCGGTGCGGCTCTGAGCAGGAGTGTTCTCCCACATCACCATGAACTGGGGGCTGCCCCCGACCTGCCCCGGGGGCGGTCAGCCCTTCGGACAGTTCCTCCGGCAGCCCGCCGCCGGCCTCCTTCGATACCGGCGCCCTGCTCCGCGCCGGATGCCGGCCCGCCACCCTGCGCGGGCCCCGCGCTGTCGTGTTTGGGCAGGACGTGCGGCCTGGCGAGTCGTGTTGGACGAACGCAAACGCGACGAGGAGCGCCAGCGCCTCGACGCGCGGGCGCAAGCGGGCCTGGTGGCCGCGAACTCCGCTGCACTGACATGTCCGGGAGGCGGTGAGTGCGTCGGGCTGACGTGGGACGCGATCGACCTCGATAAGGCGACCGTCAGGGTGAGCCGGGTCGGCGTTGAGGTGGCCGGCACGGTGACCTTCAGCCCTACCCGAAGTCCCGCGCGGGCCGCCGGACCGTGCCGCTGCCGCCGTTCGTCGTCCAAGCGCTCCGGCGGCACAAGGAGATCGTGCCGGTAGGGCCGTCCGGCGAGGTGTTCACGAACGAGGCGGGCGGGTCCATGCGCCGCACGGTGTTTCGGGCATGGATCTGGCGGCCCGCGCTCGTTCGGGCCGGTCTGCTCGGCAAAGGTCGTCCAGACCGGCCCGCGTACCTGGCTTGCGACCTGGCGGGACCGAGCGGGCAACGAGGTGACCGGGGAGTTTCCGAACCGGCGGGTGGCCCGCGCCCGGGTGTCCCGTCAGGCGCAAGGTGGACTGCGCTTCCATGACCTGCGTCACTCGTACGCGACCTGGCTCGTCAGCGACGGCGTACCGCTCAACGACGTTGCCCGCGTCATGGGCCACGAGCAGATCTCGACCACGCTCGACCGGTACACCCACGCGTTCGAGGTCGGCGCGGACGAGGCGCGGAGATCACTCGCTGACTTTCCGCTGACTTCCGACGGGAAGGAAGATCAGAAAGGCTGATCGTACCGCCACGTTTCGATGAGCTAGATCACGCCCGCAATGACAAAGGGCCAGGTGAGATGCCCTCTCACCTGGCCCTGCTGCCTCTGGTCGGGGTGGCCGGATTCGAACCGACGACCTCTTCGTCCCGAACGAAGCGCGCTACCAAGCTGCGCCACACCCCGAGGCGTGCCGACAAATAGTAGCCCACCCGCCCCGATGGTCAAACTCCGTACCCCCCGGCCCCGGGACGCGGGTCGGTCAGCGCGGGATCAGGGTGAGCACGCTCGCCTCCGGGGGGCAGGCGAAGCGCACCGGCGCGGTGGGGTGGGTGCCCAGGCCGGCCGAGACGTGCAGCCAGGAGTCGGAGCCGGGCCAGCGGTGCAGTCCGCGCGCCATCGACCGGGGCAGCCCGCAGTTGGTGACCAGCGCGCCGTACCCGGGCACGCAGACCTGCCCACCGTGGGTGTGGCCGGCGAGCAGCAGCCCGAAGCCGTCCGCGGCCATCCGGTCCAGCACGGCCGGCTCCGGGGAGTGGGCCAGTGCGATGGAGAGCGCCGCGTCCGGGCTGACCGGCCCGGCCACGGCCGCGTAGTCGTCCCGCTCGATGTGCGGGTCGTCCACACCGACCAGCTCGATCTCCCGGCCGCCGGCCTTGAGGGTGGTCCGCGCGTTGTTGAGGTCCACCCAGCCGGCGCCGGTGAGGACGTCGCGCAGCTCCTCGTACGGCAGCGGCACGCCCTCGGTGTACTCCCGGTCGGGCAGGAAGTAGGTGAACGGATTCTTCAGGACCGGCCCGGTGTAGTCGTTGGAGCCGAAGACGAAGGCGCCGGGCAGGTCGAGCAGCGGTTGCAGGGCGCGCAGCACGCCCGGCACGGCGTCCGGGTGGGCCATGTTGTCCCCGGTGACCACCACCAGGTCGGGGTCGAGGGCGGCCAGCGAGGCCACCCAGTCCTGCTTGCGCCGCTGGTCGGGCATCATGTGCAGGTCCGACAGGTGCAGTACGCGCAGCGGCTCGGCGTCGGTCGGGAGCACCGGTACGTCGTACCGGCGCAGGGTGAACATGTTGCGCTCGATGAGCGACGCGTAGGCCAGGGTGGCCGCCCCGGCGGCGACGGTCCCGGCCGCGAGCCGGAATAGTGTGCGCTTTCGCATGGCGTTCAGGGTAGTTTGACCGTCCATGAGCACGCTGAAGGACCGTCTCACCGCCGACATGCGCGCCGCTCTCAAGGCGCGCGACGAGCTGACCACCTCCACGCTGCGGATGGCCCTCGCGGCCGTCGGCACCGCCGAGGTCGCCGGCAGGGAAAAGCGCGAGCTCAGCGACGACGAGGTGCTCGCGGTGCTGACCAAGGAGGCGAAGAAGCGGCGCGAGGCCGCCACCGCCTTCGCCGACGCGGGTCGCGCCGAGCAGGCCGGCAAGGAGACCGCCGAAGGCGAGGTGCTGGAGCGCTACCTGCCGAAGCAGCTCTCCGACGACGAGCTGGCCGAGCTGGTCTCGGGGGCGCTCGCCGCGGGCGGCTTCACCGGCAAGGCGCAGATGGGCCCGGCCATGAAGGCGGCCCAGGCCGCCGTGGCGGGCCGGGCCGAGGGCGGCCGGGTCGCCGCGGAGGTACGCCGCCAGCTCGGTCTCTGACCGCACTCATCAGACGACGAAGCGGGCGGGCACCCCCGGTGGGGTGCCCGCCCGCTGGCGTTACTCGGGTCAGCCGCGCGGTCGGCCCGGGCGGCCCTGGTTGGGCGGCGGTGGGACCACCGGCCCGCCGGTGCCGGTGCCGGGCTTGGGCTGGCCGCCGCCGGCGCTCACCTCGATCATCACCACGCCGCCCTTGATGGTGCGCCCGTCCGGACTGGTGCCGGCCGCGGTGCCCACCGGGCACTCGGAGGGGACCTTGCTGTCGGAGACCACCGGCTCGAAGCCGGCGCCGCGCAGCCGCGACCGGGCGGTGTCGATGGACTCGCACTTCACCCCCGGGATGGAGCGCTGGTCGCCCTCGATGATCTTCCCGCTCGGCGGGGTGAAGTTGACCCGCTCCTTGCCCTTCATGGCGTCCCGCAACGTCTGGTAGACCGCCGGGTTGATGCCCCACGGCACCTCGTTGTGCTTCATCCGCTGGTTGGTCTGCGGCCAGTCCGGGTCGGCCTCGATGCCGGCCACCGCGTACTGCTTGGTCATGGCGACCAGAGCGGAGGTCTTGTCCCCGTCGGTGGTGCCGGACTTGCCGGCCACCGGGGCGTTGACGATGCCGCGGACGTTGCCCGCGGTGGCGTTCTTGCACTTGGAGGTCGAGGAGCGGTCACCGACCGGGCAGCGGGCCGCGTCCACGGCGGCCCGGGCCACCTCGGTGCTGATCCGCTGCTCGCAGTGCGGGTTGGCGATGTCCAGCTTCTCGCCGTCCGGGCCACGGATCTCCTGCACCGGGATGGGCTCGCAGTATTTCCCGTCCGCAGCCAGGGTGGCGTACGCGTTGGCCAGTTCCAGCGGAGTGGTCTGCGAGACGCCCAGGGTGAACGCGCCCCACTGGTGCGCGGCGTCCTTGTTCGCGGCGAAGCTGGCGTCGTTGGAGGCGCGGAAGGTGATGCCCAGCTTCTCGGCGGCCTTCACCACGTTCTCCGCGCCGACCCGCTGCTGGAGTTCGACGAAGAAGGTGTTGACCGAGGCGCCGAAGCCGCTCCACATGTTGTGCACGCCCGCCATCGACTTCCCGGCGTTCACCGGGCAGTAGAAGTGTGTGCCCTTGCAGGCTGCCGGGTTGCCCGAGTCGATGATGTATTCCGACTTGAACTGGTGCTGGGCGTTGATGGTGTAGCTGAGCGGGTAGCCCTTCTCCAGGGCCGCCACCAGCGTGAAGATCTTGAACGTCGAGCCGGCCTGGTAGCCGGTGATGCCGGCGCCGCCGGTGACCAGGGGGTTCACCGTGTTCGGGCGGTTGCCCCGGATGTTCTTCTTGGCCTTCTTCGGGTCGCTGGAGATCTTGTTCTGCGGGTGCTCCGGATCGTCGAGCTTGAAGTTCCGGTTGACCGCGATGGCGCGGACCCGTCCGCTGCCCGGCTCGACGACGGCCACCATGCGGGCGGCCGTGCTGTCCTCGCTCAGATGGTTTCGGACCGCCTTGTCGGCGCCGTTCTGCGCCTGCACGTCAAGGGAGGTGGTGATGGTGTAGCCACCGCTCTTCAGCCGCCGCTCCCGGTCATAGGAGGTGGAGCCGAAGGTCTCCTGCTGGAGCCACCAGCGGTAGAAGTAGTCGCAGAAGAAGCCCCAGGAGCGGGTGTTGGTGGCGACGCAGCCGTTCGGGGTGCGCTTCTTCGCCACCTTGAGCTTGATCTGCTTGGCCTGGTCGGCCTGCTCCTGGGTGATGGCGCCGATCTGCACCATGTTGTCGATGACGTAGTCGCGCCGGCCGACCGCCTCCGGGTAGCCGGCCGGGGTGGTGGGGTCGAACGCGGTCGGCGCCTTCACCATGCCGGCGAGCATGGCCGACTCCTGGATGTCGAGCTTGCTCGGCGGCTTGTTGAAGTAGACCTGGCTGGCGGCGTAGATGCCGTACGCGCCGTTGCCGAAGGCGGCGATGTTCAGGTAGCGCCGCAGGATCTCGTCCTTGGAGAGTTCCTTGTCGATCTGGAGCGCGTAGCGCATCTCGCGCAGCTTGCGGGCGCTGGTGTCCTCGGTCGCGGCGACCACGTCGGCCGGGTGGGTGGCCGAGTAGGAGATGGCCAGCCGGACGTACTGCATGGTGAGCGTCGACGCGCCCTGCCGCTGGGCCCCGGCCTGGTTGTTGACGAACGCCCGGGCCACGCCGTTGAGGTCCACGCCGTTGTGCTTGTAGAAGTCGTGGTCCTCGGCCGCGATGATGGCCTTCTGCATGATCGGCGCGATGTCCTTGAGTTCCACGTCGCGCCGGTTCTCGTCGTACATTGTGGCCAGCGGGGTCTTGCCGTCGGCGGCCAGCAGGTAGGTGATCTGCGGGGCCCGGGCCACCGTCAGTTCCTTGGGCAGCGCGCCGAAGGTCTCGGCTCCCGCCTTTGCGGCAAGTCCGGACATCGCCACCGCGGGGAAGGCCGCCGCTGCGACCACCACGCCGGCCAAGAGGCCACAGATGAGTAGCGATGCGGCGTTGGTCAGCACGTTGTGGTCACGTTTCCGCATCCAGGTCACCTCGACAGGGTACGCGAGTAGGGAACGAGGGGCGCGCGGGGAAGTTTCCCCATTTCCTGCGCGCGCCGACCTCGTTGTGCTAAACGCACGAACCCCGGTGCGTGGTTGCGTGAAACCTGGCAGAAGTCTCCCCCGAACGGGGGAGCGGCGCAGCGTTTTCACGTACTCGCGCCGGGTAGACGGCGGGCGAAAGCCCGGGAAGCCGGGAGTGTCCGGAATGATGGATTTCGCCGACAACGTTGCGTAATCAGGCGACTACACAGCATGATGGTGGCGGCGACAGCAGCCACACGTCGTCCGCGCCGCCCTGGGGAGGCCGGCCCGGACGACCGGGGGGAATTCGACGGCTGGTCGCGCGAAGTCGGTAGGTACTGCAAGGGGGGACGTGTACAGATGGGCATGATCACTGACTGGCCGTCACTGGCGGCGTGTCAGAACGGGGACCCGGACGCGTTGTTCGTACAAGGCGCCGAACAGAACGTGGCGAAAAGGATCTGCCGGAGCTGCCCAGTTCGGTACGAGTGCCTGGCCGACGCGCTCGACAACCGGATCGAGTTCGGTGTGTGGGGTGGCATGACCGAACGCGAGCGCCGGGCGTTGCTGCGCCGTCACCCGCAGGTCACCAGCTGGCGCAAGATGTTCGAGGCGGCCATGAAGAAGAACGCCAGGGAGAAGGCCGGTCGGGACAAGGTCCTCGTGACCACGGCCAACTGACCGGCGCACCGGCCGGCGGTGCTCACCGCCGGCTGATCGCCTCGCCGATCGTCCGCAGCCCGTCGACGTCGTGCACGTCGGCGGGCTGCGCCGTCACCGACACCGCCGGCACCTCCGGGAACGCCTCGGTGAACCGGGCCGCCACCCGCTGCTCACGTACCGCCTGCTCGGCCAGCGCGGCGTGCGCCCGCAGCACCTCGGCGGTGCTCTCGTGCCCGCCCGCGCCGGCAAGCCGCTCCGCGGCGGCCAGGCTGTCCGCCGCGGACAGCTCCGGCACCGCCGGCCGGTGCACCCGGTTGAGCACCAGGCCGGCCAGCGGCATCCGCTCGGAGCGCAGCCGGCCGGCGAAGTAGGCGGCCTCCCGGACCGCGTCCGGCTCCGGCGCCGCGACCAGCAGAAACGCCGTCTCCCGGGCCTGGAGGATGCGGTACGTCTGCTCGGCCCGCTGCCGGAAACCGCCGAACATCGAGTCCAGCGCGGCGACGAAGCCGGACAGGTCGGTGAGCAGCTGCGCGCCGAGCACCTTCTGCACCACCTTCGAGAACATCCCGAAGCTGGCCGTCACGAAGCTGAACATGCTCCGCCCGCCGCTGCGGGCCGGGGCGAGCAGCAGCCGCAGCATCCGGCCGTCGAGGAAGCGGGAGAGCCGGGCCGGCGCGTCCAGGAAGTCCAGCGCCGAGCGGGACGGCGGGGTGTCCACCACGATGAGGTCCCACTCGCCCCGGGCGTGCAGCTGGCCCAGCTTCTCCATCGCCATGTATTCCTGGGTGCCGGCGAAGGTCGAGCTCATGGCCTGGTAGAAGGGGTTCGAGAAGATCTCCGCTGCCTTCGCCGGATCGGTGTGCTGGAGCACCACGTCGTCGAAGGTGCGCTTCATGTCGAGCATCATGGCGTGCAACTGGCCGCCGCTGTCGTCGACGTCGATCCCCTTGACCTGGCGCGGGGTGTTGTCCAGCTCGGTCAGGCCGAGCGACTGGGCCAGCCGGCGGGCCGGGTCGATGGTGAGCACCACCGTCCGCCGGCCGTGCCGCTCGGCCGCCCGCAGTGCCAGCGCCGCCGCGGTGGTCGTCTTGCCCACTCCGCCCGCCCCGCAACAGACCACGATCCGCACGCCCGGATCGGCGAGGATGTGGTCGACGTCCAGCGGTGGCGCCGCGTCTTCGGAAGGCACCAATCGAGCGTATCGGTCTCGAGGGTCTCTCTGCTCCGTGCCGGCCGCAGGTGTGAGTCAATCCGCCCGGACGAGCGTCTCGGCCAGCGTCTCGAGCCCGGCCCGGTCGACCCCGGCGGGCAGCAGCGGCACCTCGGTCAGGGGCAGGTTCAGCTCCACCAGGTCGGCGCGGAGCGAATCCTCCAGCTCCCGGCGTACGTGCTGGTCGCGGGCCTCGGCGGCGAGGCCGGCCACGGTCCGGGCGTCGGTCGGCAGGCCGGCGGCGGCCAGCCCGCGCTTCAGTTCGGCGGCGGTCACCGGACGACCGGCCGGCACCGGGGGACGGGCCCCGTTGACGATCACCCGGCCGACCGGGAAGCCGAGCTTGGTCAGCTCGGCGATCGCGTCGACGGTCTCCTGGACCGGCATCTCCTCCAGCAGCGTGACCACGTGCACGGCGGTCATCGGCGAACGGAGCAGCGCGGAGACGCCCTCGCTCTGGGTCTTGATCGGGCCGACCTTGGCCAGCCGCGCGGTCTCCGCGGTGACGTTGAGGAAGCGGCCGATCCGCCCGGTCGGCGGCGCGTCCAGCACCACCGCGTCGTACACCCGGCGCTGCCCGCTGGTCCGGGTGGTCGCCTCCTTGACCTTGCCGGTGAGCAGCACGTCCCGCAGGCCCGGGGCGATGGTGGTGGCGAAGTCGATGGCGCCCAGCTTGCGCAGCGCCCGCCCGGCGGCGCCGAGCTTGTAGAACATGTCCAGGTACTCGAGGAGCGCCTCCTCGGCGTCCACCGCCAGGGCGCGCACCTCGCCGCCGCCCGGGGCGTCGGCCAGGTGCCGTTCCTCGTAGGGCAGCGGGTCGGTGCCGAAGAGCTGGGCGATGCCCTGCCGCCCCTCCACCTCGACCAGCAGGGTGCGCCGGCCGCCGGCGGCCAGCCCGAGGGCCAGCGCCGCCGCCACGCTGGTCTTGCCCGTGCCGCCCTTGCCGGTCACCACGTGCAGGCGGGCCGGCCATCTGCCGGCGGACTCGGCCGGCTGCTCAGTCGCTGCCACCCGTCGAGCCTATCCAGCGGCCGGGGTCAGCCGACCTCGCAGACCCACCAACCCGTCTTCCGCACCACGGTGAAGCGCAGCTCCTGGTCGGCCACCTTCTCGTCGGCGGTGGTCATGGTGACCTTCGTGCTGACCGTGGCCCGGTCCCCGGTCTGGTTGTCCACCTTCGGGGTGGTCCAGCGGAACCGCGGGTTCTGGTACTGCCCGGCGTACTTCCGCACCTCGTCGACCTTGGCGGCGATCTTGTCGTCGTCGCGGGACGCGGAGCAGACGAAGGTGGCCGCCTTGCGGGCGTCCCGGTCCTGGTAGACCGCGGTGAGGAAGCCGTCCACCGCGACCGTCGGCTCCTTGGCGCCCCGGCCGTCCTCGGCCTGGCGCAGGGTGAGGAACGCGGCCGTGCCGCCGCCCCCGCAGAGCAGGATCGCCGCGCCCAGCACGATCGAGGCGATCAACAGGCCGCGCCGCTTCTTCGGGGCCGCCGGTTGCGGGTACGGCGGGTAGCCGGGCGCCGGCGGGGGCAGGGCCCCGGGGGCCGGCGTGGCGCCGGCGGGCGGCTCCTGGTGGGCGGGACCTCCGGGCGAGCCGGCGGCGCCACCGATGGGCGGTTGGGTCATGTGCTCCCCCGGAGTGCGGCGCGCCGCCGCCGCCCCAGGCGACGGACACGTGATCGAGCGTGGCGGGCGTCCAGACCGGAAGGGTAGCGGTCGGCGGGCGGCTTGCCAGCCCCGCGTCCGCCGCGCCGCGCCACACCGGACGTGAGGCCGCCGTCGCATTCCGGACCAGCGATGTGTCGCATATGTGACTGAAGGTGATCAGCCGTGCGCGTCCCGTTGCCGGGACTCCGCGCAGGTCCTACGTTCGTCGCGATGCGGGGGCCGGACCGGGCAGGGGTTCCGAGCCGGATGGTGGTGACTGTGGACAGGTACGAGGCCCGGAGGCAGCGGATGCGCGACGCGGAGAACATTCCCCGAGCCCAGTTCACCCCCGGTGAGCGGGCGGGACGGCCCGGCGACGCCGAGGGGCCCGGTACGGGAGCGCCGTTCAACGAGCGGTCCTACCGCCCGCCGGCCGAGGTGCTCCGCACCCTGGTCCGGCCGGGCGGGCGGGGCCGGGACGAGGACGAGCCCGGCTACGTCATCCACCTGCCGGTCCGGGTCCCCGACCTGGTGGCGGCCACCGCGCTCGCCGGCACCGTGGCCACCTCGCTGGGCTTCCTCAGCGAACTCGACGCCGGCGAGACGACCGTCTCCACGGCCGACGACCAGAACAACCGGCACCGGGTCTTCTGCGACCTGCTGCTGCCCGACCGCACCCGGTGCCCGCAGCGGTACGACCACGAGGGCCCCTGCGGAGAGCCTTCCGGTACGCCCGAGCAGCGTCCCGCGTCCTCGTAACAGCGCCGGACCGTAGGCTGTGCCTGACCGAAGTCCATGCCAGGCAAGGGAGCCTCTACCCGATGCAGAAGTGGGAATACGCCACGGTCCCGTTGCTGGTCCACGCGACCAAGCAGATCCTCGACAACTGGGGCGAGGACGGCTGGGAGCTGGTCTCCGTGGTTCCCGGCCCGAACCCGGAGCAGCTCGTCGCCTACCTGAAGCGCCCGAAGGGTGCCGGCGCATGAGCAACGGACCGCACGCGAAGCTCGCGGAACTCGGCCTGACCCTGCCCGAGGTGGCGTCGCCGCTGGCCAGCTACGTGCCGGCCGTCCAGTCCGGGCAGCACGTCTACGTCTCCGGCCAGCTCCCGCTGGCCGAGGGCAAGCTGCTCGCCACCGGCAAGGTCGGCAACGGCGTCTCCGCCGAGCAGGCGAAGGACCTGGCGCAGCGGTGCGCGCTGAACGCGCTCGCCGCGATCGACTCGCTGGTCGGCCTGGAGAACGTCGTCAAGATCGTGAAGCTGACCGGTTTCGTGGCCAGCGCGCCCGGCTTCACCGGCCAGCCCGGTGTGGTCAACGGCGCCTCCGAGCTGTTCGGCGCCGTCTTCGGCGAGGCCGGCCGGCACGCCCGCAGCGCGGTGGGCGTGGCCGAGCTGCCGCTCGACGCCCCCGTCGAGGTCGAGGTCATCGTCGAGGTGGCCTGACGCTCCGTACCCGCGATCTTGCGGTTGCCAGGCGGGCAGACAGCCCGCGGGGGGACATAACACCTGGCGGAACCGCAAGATCGCGGGGAGTGGCGGGCGGGGTCGTACGATCGCTGCCATGGGTGGGCGTGTGACCGGAGCCGCAGCGGCGCTCGCGGACGAGTTGCCGGAGTGGGTGACGCTGGTGCGTGCCCCCAACCCGGGGCCGATGACGCTCGACGGCACGAACAGCTGGGTGCTGCGCGCCCCGGGCGCGGCGCACGCCGTGGTGGTCGACCCCGGCCCGGCCGACGAGGAGCACCTGGCCGCGCTCACCGCGCACGGCCCGGTCGGGTTCGTGCTGATCACCCACGGGCACGCCGACCACACCGAGGGCGCACCGCGGCTGAGCGAGCTGCTCGGCGGCGCGCCGGTCCTCGCCGTCGACCCGGCGCACACCGTGGGCGGCGTGCCGCTGACCCCGGACACCGCGCTCGACGCCGGCCTGGAGATCCGCCCGCTGACCACCCCCGGGCACACCGCCGACTCGGTCTGCTTCCTGGTCGCCCACGGCGACGAGCGGGTCGTGCTCACCGGCGACACCATCCTCGGGCGGGGCACCACCGTGGTCGCCCACCCGGACGGGCACCTCGGCGACTACCTGACGAGCCTGGAGCTGCTCGCCACGTACCGGGGGATCCCGGCGCTGCCGGGGCACGGCCCGGCGCTGGCCGACTGCGGGGCGGCGGCCGAGTTCTACCTGGCCCACCGGCGGGCCCGGCTCGACCAGGTCCGGGCGGCGGTCGCCGCCGGCGCGACCACCGCGCCCGAGGTGGTCGAGCGGGTCTACGCGGACGTCGACCGGTCGCTGTGGTGGGCCGCCGAATGGTCGGTCCGGGCCCAGCTGGAGTACCTCGGCGTGACCGCCCGGGAATCCGACGCCGGGGGTCCGGGGTTGGAGCAACAGTGACCTGCCCGGTGTGTGGCACCGTCGCCGTACCCGGCGCGCGGTTCTGCCACAACTGCGGGGCCGCGCTGCCGGCCGCCGCCACGCTGCCCGCCGCCGAGCGGCGGGTGGTCACCGTGCTCTTCGGTGACCTCTCCGACTTCACCTCCTGGTCCGAGGACCTCGATCCGGAACGGGTCGGCGCGGTCACCGACCGGGTGCTGGCCGCCCTGGCCGGCGCGGTCAAGACCTTCGGCGGGCACGTCGACAAGCTCACCGGCGACGGGATCATGGCGGTCTTCGGCGCGCCGGTGGCGCACGAGGACGACGCCGAGCGGGCCGTCCGGGCCGCGCTCTCCATGCAGCGGGCGGTCCGCCGGGTGCTCGACGACGAGCGGGGCGGCGGCGCGCCGCTCGGCCTGCGGGTCGGGCTGAACACCGGCGACGTGATCGCCGGCATCCAGGCCGCCATCGAGTACACCGTCATCGGCGACACGGTGAACACCGCCGCCCGGCTCGCCGACGCCGCCGCCGTGGGCGCGGTCTACGCCGGGGCGCGCACCTCAGCCGCCACCCGGCACGTCGCCTCCTGGCGGGCGCTGCGCCCGCTGCGGCTCAAGGGCAAGCGCGAGCCGGTCGAGGCGTACGAGCTGCTCGGCCTGCTGGACGCGCCGGGCACCCGGTCCGGCCTCGGCGACGAGGCGCCCTTCGTGGGCCGGGAGACCGAGATCGGCCGGGTCGCCGGCCGGCTCGCCGAGGTGATCGACCGGGGCGAGCCGCGGGTGCTGCTGATGACCGCCGAGGCGGGGATCGGCAAGTCCCGGTTCGCCGCCGAGGTGGAGCGCCTCGCCGCCGGCTACGACGTCGGCGCCGGCCGGTACGCCGCGCACACCGGCGCCCGGGTCCTCTCCGTCCGCTGCGCCGCGTTCGGCGAGCGGCGCCGGCTCGCCCCCCTCGCCGACCTGGTCCGGGCGGCGGTCGGCCTGCCCAACGACGCCGCCACGGCGCTCACCCGGCCGGCCGTCGAGGAGCGGCTGCGCCGGCTCGGGCAGCGCCTCGGCCGGCTCCCCGGCGACCTGCCCCCGCTCGCCGTGGACCAGCTCCTGGCGCTGCTCGGGTACGCCGAACTCCCCGCCGCCGCCGAGAACGGCGAGTGGAACGCCGCCTCCCCGCCGCCGGACGCCGAGGCGGTGCCCAACGCGGTCGCCGACCTGCTCAGCGCGCTCGCCGTCGAGGCGCCGCTGGTGGTGGTCGTGGACGACCTGCACGACGCCACCGCGGAGACCATCAACGCGCTCGGCCTCACCCTGTCCCGGCTCAGCGGCCCGGTGCTGGTGCTGCTGCTCGGCCGGCCCGAGCTGGTGCGGACCGCCGGCGCGCTGACCCGGGTCGCGGACGCGGAGGTCCACGCGCTGCCCCCGCTGCGCGGCGCCGACGCCTCCCGGCTGCTCACCAGCTATCTGAGCGGCGGCAAGCTGTCACCGGGCGACGCGGACCGGCTGCTCGCCACCGCCCAGGGCAACCCGTTCTACCTGGCCGAGCTGGTCACCCTGCTGATGGAGCGGGGGGCCCTGACCGCCGGCCCGGGGCGGGACGCCAACGTCGGCTGGCGGCTGGCGCCCGGCTCGCTGGGCAGCCGGCTGCTCTCCCGGGACCTGGCCGCCGTGCTCGCCGCGCGTATCGACGCGCTGCCGCCGGACGCCCGCTCGGTGCTGCGGGACGCCGCGGTGGTCGGTGACACGGTGCCCGACGGCGCGCTGGAGGCGCTGCGCGAGCAGCGCGTCGGGCGGGACGGCCGACCGGCCGCGGTGGCGGCGGTCGAGCTGGACCGGGCCGTGGAGGAGCTGCTGCAACGCCGGATGCTGCACCGCACCCGCACCGGGTTCGCCTTCGCCACCCCGCTGATGCGGGAGGCCGCGTACGCCGGGGTGAGCAAGGCCGAGCTGGCCGAGCGGCACGCCGCGCTGGCCCGCTGGGCCGCCCCGGAGAGCGCCGACGGCGCCGCCACCCCGCCGGGCGGGTTCACCGAGTCCGCCCGGGACGACTTCGTCGCCGAGCACGTCGAGCGGGCCGCCGTACTCGCCGACGCCGTCAAGCTGCGCCCGGACGCGCCGGCCCGGACGGTGGTCCCGCTGGGCGTGGCCGCGCTGGGCCGGGCC